>CALLZQ010000875.1 GCA_937858255.1 uncultured Tabrizicola sp. | reverse complement strand
CCGAAGAGGCGATCCGAGAGGTGGGCACAGGTGAGGCGGTGACATCTTTCCTCGAACTCAAGGGTATTCCGGGGATGGTCGAGCGGACGCTGGTACGCCCGCCCTCCAGCCAGTTGGGGCCGATTGACCCGGCCCTGCGGGCGCAACTGATGGTGGCCTCGCCCTTGCGGGGCAAGTATGACGCGGTGATTGACCGCGACAGCGCCTATGAACGTCTGCGCGCGCGCGAGGCCAAGGCGGCGGCAGAGGCCGCGCGGGCCGAGGCCGAGGCGGCCGCGCCCCGGCGGGGCGACACAGATCTGCGCGAGGATGACGGGTTTTCCCGGGCCCGCCGCTATGATGGCGGGCGCAGCCGCACGGAACCGGCAAAGAAAAAGACCAGCGGCAGCCGCAGTGATTCCATCGGCGAGGCCTTTGCCAAGAGTTTCGCGCGCCAGTTGGGCAGCAAGACGGGGCAGGCCATCGTGCGCGGCGTGCTGGGTTCGATCTTCAAAAGCCGCTGAGGCATCTGAGGCGGAGGGGCGGTGCCCCCCCCCCCGTTCAATACTGGTCCGTCAAAGCAGAGGCGTGGCCTTGGCGTAGGTCAAAGTGGGCGCATCTTGAGCCTGGCAATTCGGTTTTCGCGGCGCTGCACCACCTCGAACCGGAAGCCGTGAAAGCTGAAGGCCTGCCCTTCATTCGGGATCATCTGCGCCTCATGGATCACAAGGCCGGCGATGGTATTGGCCTCATCATCGGGCAGGTTCCAGTCCATCGCGCGGTTCAGGTCGCGGATCGTCATCTGTCCCTCGACCAGATAATCGCCGTTTTCGGCGCGCTTTAGCCCGCTTTCCTTTTGCACCACGTCGAATTCATCGGTGATCTCGCCAACGATTTCCTCAAGGATGTCTTCCAGCGTCAAAAGACCCTGAAGCGAGCCATATTCATCCACCACCAAGGCAAAATGGGTGCGGCGTTTCAGAAACTCGCGCATCTGTTCGTCAAGCGTGGTGGTGTCGGGGATGAAATAGGGCTTCATCGCCACCTTGACGATGTCCAGATCCTTGATCGACTGGACGGATCCATCCTCGCCGCGCACCAGCCGGTCCACCTCACGCAAGAGATCCTTGGCATGGACGACGCCGAGGATGTTTTCCTCATCGCCGCGATAGAGCGGCAGGCGCGTATGGGGGCTGGCCAGCACCTTGGTGATGATCTCATCCGGGGTCAGGTCGGCATCCAGCATCTCGATATGGCGGCGGGGGGGCACGATCTCCTCCACCCGGCGGGGGCCGGGGGCGCGCCGGGCCCCCGGGTTTGAAAGCCGCCTCGCGCGCCTCCCGTTGGCCGCCCACGCGGTCCGCCAGCCGATCCTCCATCGAGAGCAGCTTCGCCTGCTCGCCCTCGAGCATCTTCGTCACAGGCACGCCAGTCCACTTCGAGACGATCTCGGCGACCTCCTCGCTCGTCACCTCCTCCGAGAGCATGCTGCCCTCGGCCTGGAGATCGGCGAGCGCCTTCTGCTTCT
>CALLZQ010000874.1 GCA_937858255.1 uncultured Tabrizicola sp. | reverse complement strand
GGCTCGACGCCGTCTTCGATCGCATCGAGGACGAGCTCGCCGTCGCGCTGACCGTGATGGTATCCCATCCCGGCCCCGAAACCGCATTCAACTGGCCATTGGTCAGAAAGCGGCGCTGCGCAAAGGTCGTCAGACCGCAAACGGCGGCCACGTCAATCGGCTCGACCAGATCGACACGACGATCCGAAAGGTCCAGCGCCACATGGTCGGTAAAATAGAACAATGCCTGAAGGGCCTTTTTGAAACCCTTCAGTTCATTGCCAAAGGCACTGGTATAGGTGTCGAGATCGTAATTGCGCGTCAGCGCCAGCCGCACGTTATCGGGCTGGATCAGCGTGCCCTGAAAGCGGATCGGATTCTCGATGGTCAGGTTGCCGGCGATCAGATAGGTGCCCGCCGGCACGGTGATCGTACGGCCCTGCGCAGCGGCATCGGCGGCATCGAAGGCCGCTGTATCATCGGCGACACCATTGCCCACAGCCCCGAAATCACGCACATCCACTGCGTCGAAGATGTCACGCAGATAGACGCCGGTAATGTCCTCGATCTCGATATCGTCGATACGGACCACCCCGCCATTCGCCCCGGTCAGATCAATCCCGATATGCCCATAAGCCGCCGTCGCCCCCCAGGCCATCGTGACACCGCCGCGCTGACCCGCGCCAATGATCGCGGTCAGTTCAACCACCTCGCCATATTGGGTCAACTGGGTCGAAGGGCCGGTTTGCACCACACCCGGCACATTGCTGCCATTGCTTCGCCCTGCCCAACCGGCAATCCTCACCGCCGGGAAGGCACCCGAAATACACTTCACCCGCACCCTGACCTGCAAATACAGCCCCGGCATCATCGGGATTTGCTGAAAGCAACGCAGCTTTTGGGTCGTCTGGGTCTTCTGCAATTCCAGCGCGCCGCCGAAATCCTGATCCGCCGGCACATAGGCCGCATTGGCCTGACCCGCATAAGACCCCTGCCCCGGCAGTCCGTCCTCGCGCGACCAGAGATTCAATCCGTCGGCAAAGGGCGGAGGCATCAGCACCAGCCCGTCGGTAATCGCCTTGTTCATCGCTAACCCTCGCTTCAATGGGGGTCGAGCGAGAGAAGCTCCGCCGACCCGTGCGAAGGGCAGAACTATCAACAGGGGGTTAACGCGGCCTCATACCACCGTGCGCTGCTCCGGCAGGCAGGCGGCGAAATGGGCCATTCTTGTCTGAAATTCCGTCTCAAAATCATGGTCTTGCGCGAATAAAAGGCCAGCGGCGGCGGCCTTGGGCAGATTGCCCCGATCCGCGGCCACCGCGCATATCCGGTCCACCAGCGCCTTCCGATCTCCCATCGGAACAGCCCAGCCCCCCGCCGAGGCGGGCGCCATTTCCGCCCACATCTCATTGGCATAACCCACCACCGGCACGCCGCAGCCCAATGATTCAAGATAGGTGCAAGAGGGGTCCGCCTGTCGGTGGCAACTCAGGAACAGGTCCGCTTTTGACCGCATCCACGGCACAAGCTCGCGCTCGAAATCGACCGGATCATGCAGCCGCACCCTGCCGCCAAAGGCCGACACCCCTGCGCCGATCTGGGGGCCGAGTGAGCCGGTGCCAAAAATATCCAGCGTGAATTCCACCCCGGACGAGACCAGCCCCTGTGCCACGGGCAACAGATCCTGCGCCCCCTTCATCGGCTCCAATCGCCCGGAATGCACCAGCCGCAACGGACCGTCATAGGCCACCTTTGCCGCCATCTCCGCCGGCGTGGCCATCATACCCGCCCGCATCCGCCCATCCAGATACAGCATTGTCGCCCGGTTCAGACCCCGATAGGTCCGAAAGGCCGGATAGCCGTTGCACTGCACCCCCGCCGCGCGGCGAAAGGCGCGGCGCCGCTGCCGCTCGGCCGACAGGTTCCACAGGGCCGAGCGCAACTTGCGCAAAGGCCCCCGTTCCCGGTCAAGTGCCACGATCCGCAAGCGGGTTCCGATGGTGTATTCGACCACGAACACCACCGGCACCGGCCCGCCGGCCAAGGCAAGCGCTTCGGCCATATCCGCCGGCGCCGCCAGCAGATCGGCCCCAGCCACCTCTGGCCGCGCGCCCTGCGGCAAGACCTTCAGCATAAATCCCAGATCGTCCGGCGCATATTCCGCGCCAAAGGGAATGGTCGCCGCGCCTTCCCACAGAACGGATTCAACCGTCCCCTTCCACAGGGCGGCATGGGCGCGCATTCCCTCGACAAACTTGACATCCAGACGCAGGCGACCGTCAGGCAGCCGGATCACCGGGGCCGGGGCAAGCATCATCAAATGCGGCAAAGCATCGGTCTCCAGATTGAACCTGCGCCAAAATGCAGGCTCGGACGCCTCGGTGCAACGGCATTCCCACAAGCAATAAGGGCGGCCCCGCAGGACCGCCCCCATTTCAGACAACGTTTCGCCAGGAAACGGCTGATTACATCATGCCGTCCATGCCGCCCATGCCGCCCGGCATGCCGCCAGCGGCGGCGCCTTCCTTGGC
The DNA here is from genome assembly GCA_937858255.1 of uncultured Tabrizicola sp. Classification (GTDB taxonomy): domain Bacteria; phylum Pseudomonadota; class Alphaproteobacteria; order Rhodobacterales; family Rhodobacteraceae; genus Pseudotabrizicola. Next base: position 2,434 of record CALLZQ010000874.1, on the reverse strand, counting down.
GGGCTTGTCGGCGATCATCGCCTCGGTGGTGATCAAGAGCGAGGCGACCGAAGCCGCATCTTCCAGCGCGGTACGGGTCACTTTGGCCGGGTCGATCACGCCGAACTTGAACATGTCGCCATATTCTTCGGTCTGCGCGTTGAAGCCAAAGTTCTTTTCCGAGGATTCGCGGATCTTGCCAGCCACGACAGCGCCGTCGACGCCAGCGTTTTCAGCGATCTGACGCAGCGGCGCTTCCAGAGCGCGCTTGACGATGGCGATACCGGCGTCCTGATCCGAGTTCGCGCCTTTCAGACCGTCGAGGGTCTTGCCAGCCTGAACCAGGGCCACGCCGCCGCCGACCACGATGCCTTCCTGAACGGCCGCACGGGTGGCGTTCAGCGCGTCATCAACGCGGTCCTTGCGCTCTTTCACTTCTACTTCGGTCATGCCGCCAACGCGGATCACCGCAACGCCGCCAGCCAGCTTGGCCACGCGCTCTTGCAGCTTTTCACGGTCGTAGTCGCTGGTGGTTTCCTCGATCTGGGTGCGGATCTGGGCCACGCGGGCTTCGATCTCGGCCTTGTCGCCGGCGCCATCAACGATGGTGGTGTTGTCCTTGTTGATCTGCACTTTCTTGGCGCGGCCCAGCATGTCGAGGGCCCCGTTTTCCAGCTTCATGCCCAGATCGTCCGAGATCACCTGACCGCCGGTCAGGATTGCGATGTCTTGCAGCATGGCCTTGCGGCGATCGCCAAAGCCCGGGGCCTTGACGGCAGCGATCTTCAGACCGCCGCGCAGCTTGTTGACGACCAGCGTGGCCAGAGCCTCGCCTTCAACGTCTTCGGCAACGATGATCAGCGGCTTTTGCGACTGGATGACCGATTCCAGCAGCGGAACCATCGGCTGCAGCGACGAGAGCTTCTTCTCGTGCAGCAGGATGAAGGCATCTTCCAGCTCGGCAATCATCTTGTCGGCATTGGTGACGAAATAGGGCGACAGGTAGCCGCGGTCGAACTGCATGCCTTCGACCACTTCCACTTCGGTCTCAAGGCCCTTGTTCTCTTCGACGGTGATCACACCCTCGTTGCCGACTTTCTGCATCGCATCGGCGATGAAGCGGCCGATCACGGCTTCGCCGTTGGCCGAGATGGTGCCGACCTGGGCCACTTCGTCCGAATCCGCAACGGGGCGGGCAGCGGCCTTGATGGCCTCGACGACTTTGGCGGTGGCCATGTCGATCCCGCGCTTCAGATCCATCGGGTTCAGGCCAGCCGCGACCGACTTGAGGCCCTCGCGGATGATCGCCTGCGCCAGAACGGTGGCGGTGGTGGTGCCGTCACCGGCTTCGTCATTGGTGCGGCTGGCGACTTCTTTCACCATCTGCGCGCCCATGTTCTCGAACTTGTCGGCAAGCTCGATTTCCTTGGCAACGGTCACACCGTCCTTGGTGATGCGCGGCGCGCCGAAGGATTTGTCGATCACCACGTTGCGGCCTTTCGGGCCCAGCGTCACCTTGACGGCATCGGCCAGAACGTTGACGCCGCGCAGCATGCGGTCGCGGGCATCGGTATCGAAACGAACGTCTTTAGCACCCATCGTGCAGACTCCTCGAATAGTAGGGTTTCAGGTTGAAAAGCGCTCGACTCAGGCGATGATGCCGAGGATGTCGCTTTCCTTCATGATCAGCAGCTCTTCGCCGTTCAGCGTGACTTCGGTGCCCGACCATTTGCCGAACAGGATGCGGTCGCCAGCCTTGACCGACGGTGCGATCAGCTCGCCCGAGTCCTTGCGGGCGCCTTCGCCGACCGAGACGACTTCGCCTTCAGCGGGCTTTTCCTTGGCGGTATCGGGGAAGATCAGGCCGCCCTTGGTTTTTTCGTCGCTCGCAACGCGGCGAACCAGCACACGGTCATGCAGCGGTTTGAATGCCATCTGAGAACACTCCCTAGGTTCCAGGTTAAATGTCTTAGCACTCGCCATTTGTGAGTGCTAACGGCGGATGAGTTAGGCAAGGCCGCGCCGCGTGTCAACACCTCTGCTGGGGAAAGTTGGAACCAGTTTTGGCTCGGCGAGAGCATAAAACCCCTGCTGCATTGCAGAAATTCGCCCGGCGGTTGCCATGCACCTTTTCATCCGGCGCCGGGAATGCCACCTTTGGACTCCGCCCTTCACCCAGTTGGGGGCCGGACATGTCGGGCTGCACAGCCCCGGAAAGGATGAGATGCGCGCCCTGATCGCTGCCCTGTTTCTGGCAACCGCCGCACCGGCCGGTGCAGATTGCAGCGGGCAGAACATGTTCGAGGCAATGCCAGCCGCCGACCGCGCCGCCATCCATGCCCGGGCAGATGCCGAACCTTTCTCCAGGGGGAATTTCTGGACCGCGACCAAGGACGGTCGGCGGGTCACGCTGGTCGGCACCTATCACCTCGCGGATCCGCGCCATGACCCGGTC
>CALLZQ010000873.1 GCA_937858255.1 uncultured Tabrizicola sp. | reverse complement strand
GATCAGGAACACCGCAATCGCCGTCATCACCCCCACCAGAATATCGCGCAGGATGGTGTGATAGTAATCCGAGATCGAAGGCTCGATCCCGCCGAGGCTGACCAGACCCCCGGCGATCAGCAGTACCGGCAGGATCAGCCCGAGAATCCCCAAGGCCTGCCGCACCCGGTAATAAGAACGAACGATATCGGCGCGGTCCGGGGCGGTCATGGCGCGCGGCCCCCGGGCCAGCCCGCCAACAGCGGTGCCAGATAGGCGCGGGGTTGCGGCACTGTCAGCGGATCGCGGGCGATCTGCAACTGGAACACCACATGATGCATATGGGTGAACGACACCTCGGAGGCCATCAGATACCACCACCACATCCGCACGAACCGGGCGTCGAACATCTCTTGCACCCGGTCCTCTTCGGCGCGGAACCGTTCCTGCCAATGGCGCAGGGTGCGTTCGTAATGGCCGCGCCAGACCTCGACATCGCAGAGCGCAAGGCCAGACCGTTCAAGCCGGGGCAGCACCTCGGAAAGCGCCGGGGCATAGCCGCCCGGGAAGATATATTTCTGAAACCACGGCGACAGCACCCCGGGCGGCGAGGTGCGGCCGATGAAATGGATCAGGGCAAGGCCATCCACGGTCAGGATCTCGCCGATCTTGTCGAAATAGGGCTGGTACTGCGGCAGGCCCACATGCTCCATCATGCCCACGCTGACCACCCGGTCAAAGCGGTCGGGGACATGGCGGTAATCTTGCAGGCGAAAGCTGACGCGGTCGGCCAGACCCTCGGCCTCGGCCCGGGCGCGGGCGGCGGCGAGTTGCACCTCGGACAGGGTGACGCCGGTCACATCCACCCCGTGATGGCGGGCGAGGTAGAGGGCAAGCCCCCCCCAGCCGCACCCGATGTCCAGCACCCGCATACCGGGGCGCAGGCAGAGTTTCGCGGCGATCAGCGCCATCTTGGTGCCCTGCGCCTCTTCCAGCGTCATGTCGGGGCGAGCGTAATGGGCGCAGGTGTACTGGAGGTCGCGCTCCATGAACATCGCGTAGAATTCGTCCGGGATATCATAGTGATGCGCCACCCGGCGTCGCGCGGCGGCAAGGGTATTCCACTGCATCAGCCCCTTGGCGCGGATACGGGCGCGATTGGCCAGACGCATCGGCAGCGGCAGGCGTTGCCCCTGACTGCTGCGCACCGCGATTTGCAGGAAATGCCGCAGGTCGATATCCGAGGGGAAGGTCAGCGCCCCGGCCATGTAGCCCTCGCCCAATGCCATCTGCGGATTGGTCAGCAGGCGCGGGATCAGGGCGGCCTCGGTGATCTTGACGCAGGCCACCGGCGAGGGGCCGGGGCCGTAACGGCGTGTACGCCCGTCAGGATAGGATTAGTTGCAGCGCCCCCACAAAATCTCCCGGGCAAGGACTTTGTCCAGAATCTTCTCGAACATGCCGATAAACCGGAAATCGCTGAAACAATCCGGCGAGGATAAACCGGAAGTTGCCAAGAGGGAAGGCCCGCCGCCTTGGCCTCTTGCGGCAGAGGGGCGCTAGCGCCCCTCGAACACCGGGGCGCGCTTTTCGATAAAGGCGACAACGCCCTCTTTGAAATCGCGGGTCAGGCCGCAGGCCCCTTGCAGCCGCGCCTCCAGCGCCAGTTGCGCCTCAAGATCATTGGCATAGCTTTGCCGCAGCGCCTGTTTGACGCCGCGATAGGCGACGGTCGGCCCCTTGGCCAGGGCGCCCGCACGGGTGGCGATATGGTCGGCAAAGCCCGCATCGGGCACCGCCTCCCAGATCATCCCCCAATCGGCGGCCTGACGGGCGGTGATCTTGTCGGCAAACAGCATCGCCCCCATCGCGCGGGCAAAGCCGATCTGACGCGGCAGCCAATAGGTGCCGCCCGCGTCAGGCATCAGGCCGATCCGGGTAAAGGCCTGAATGAAGCTGGCGCTTTCAGTGGCAATCACCACATCGCAGGCCAGTGCCAGATTGGCCCCCGCCCCCGCCGCCGTGCCATTGACCGCCGCGATCGTCGGCACCGGGCAATCCATCACCGCGCGCAACAGCGGCTCATATTCGTCGCGCAGCGTGCGTTCGAGGTCGATCTCGGCCACCTTGGCGCCATCGCCCAGATCCTGACCCGAGCAAAACGCCCGCCCCGATCCGGTCAGCACCACCACCCGCGCCGATGTGGCGGCACGACGAAACGCATCCAGCATCTCGGCCCGCATCAGGGTGGACAGGGCGTTCATCACCTCGGGCCGCATCAGGGTGATGGTGGCAATGCCCGCCTCTTCGGTCAGGGAAATGGTCTGATAGCTCATCGGCGCCTCCTCGCGGTTGGCAAAGCCTAGCCGCGCAAACCCCTGTGGGGGAAGAGGAAACGCGGCGTCACTCGCGCAGGATCTCGCGCAGGCGCGCCTCTCCCGGGGCGCGCGGGCCCGCCGGGGGCGCGGGCGCGGACGACGGGCGGGGGGTATGGCCAAAGCCCTGCCCCGCCCCGATCAACAGCAGCCCCGGCCCCGCCAGCCAGAGCAACAGGTTCGCCCCCTCGGCCCGGGGGTTGAAGAGGACAAACTCGCCATAGCGGGCGACGATGAAATCCACCACCTCGGCATCGCTGTCGCCGGCAAGCAGGCGCTCGCGCACCACAAGCCGCAAATCGCGGCTGATCGGGGCGTTGGAATCGTCAATGGACTCGCCCTGACAGACCGGGCAGCGCAGATCGCGGCTGATCGCCCGCGCCCGCGCCTCCAGCACCGGATCGTCCAGCACCTCATCGGGCTGCACGGCAAGGGCCGGCAGGGCCATCAGGGCCGACAGGGCCGCCGCCATCAACCAGTTGCGCATGCCCGCCCCCTATCCCGCCGGAACCGCTGCCGAAGCGCGCCGCGCCGCACCCGCCGCCACCCGGTAGCGCCGGTCTGACAGGCTCAGTACCCCGCCAAAGGCCATCAGCAGCACCCCGCCCCACAGCCAGTTGGCAAAGGGCTCGATATAAGACCGCACCGCCCAGCCGCCACCCGCCTGCCGGTCGCCGATCACCAGATAGAGGTCGCGCCACAGGCCAAAGTCGATCGCCGCCTCGGTCGTCGGCATCGCCGCCACCGGATAGACCCGCTTTTCAGGGGTCAGCACCGCGACCAGATCGCCGCCCGAGCGCACCTCCATGGTCGCCATGGTCGAGAGGTAATTCGGCCCCTCCACCTCATCCACCGCCGTCAAGGTCACCTGATAGCGGCCAAGGTCAAAGCTGCCGCCCACCTCGACCACGCGGATATCCTCGGTCTTCCACGACAGCATCGCCGCGACGGCAAAGATGGTGACACCCAGCCCGGCATGGGCCGTCGCCTTGCCCCAGTCGGCGCGCGGCAGCCGGCCCAGACGTGCCAGCCGCGCCGAGACCCCCTCACGCCCCGTCCGGCCCCAGAGGCCGAGCGCCGCCCCCGCCACCACCCAGAGCCCCAGGGCCACGCCAATCGGCCCAAGGGTCGAGGCCCGCGCCTGCACCGCCCAGACCAGCAGCGCCACCGCCATTGCCAGCACCAGCGCCGGCAGCATCGCCCGTGTCGAACGGCCCAGATCGCCCCGCTTCCACGGCATCACCGCGCCGATGGGCAAGAGGAGCGCCAGCCCGACGATAAAGGGCGAAAAGGCGGCGTTGAAAAACGGCTCGCCCACACTCAGCTTGCGGTCAAAGAACAGCTCGGCCACCAGCGGCCAGATCGTGCCGATAAAGACCACAAAGGCCGCCACCGACAAGAGCAGGTTATTGGCCACCAGCGCGCTCTCGCGGCTGACCATGGCGAACACGCCCTTGGCCTCCAGCGCCCCGGCGCGGGCAGCAAACAGCGTCAGCGCCCCGCCCATGAAGAAGGCAAGGATCAGCAGGATGAACACCCCCCGCTCGGGGTCATTGGCAAAGGAATGAACCGAGGTGATCACGCCCGAGCGGACGATAAACGTCCCCATCAGCGAAAAGCCAAAGGCCATGATGGCCAAGAGGATGGTCCAGGCCTTCAGGCTCTCACGCTTTTCCACCACGATGGCCGAGTGCAACAATGCTGCCGCCAGAAGCCACGGCATGAAGCTGGCGTTTTCCACCGGATCCCAGAACCAGAACCCGCCCCAACCCAGTTCGTAATAGGCCCACCAAGACCCCAGCCCGATGCCGATGGTCAGGAAAATCCACGCGGCAAGGGTCCAAGGCCGCACCCAGCGGCCC
>CALLZQ010000872.1 GCA_937858255.1 uncultured Tabrizicola sp. | reverse complement strand
GCCGAGTCTTTTGACGCCGCCACCCACGACAGGCCGACCTGTTTCCTCGCCTATACGATCAAGGGGTGGGGCACGCCGATTGCGGGCCACAAGGACAATCATGGCGGGCTGATGAACCCCACGCAGTTTGCGGCCTGGCAGGCGCATATGGGGATCGCGAAAGGACAAGAATGGGAACCCTTCGCCGCCGTTCCCGATGAGGCAAAGCTGCGAGACTTTCTTTCGCGCGTCCCTTTCTTCGCCAGGGGCCGCCGCCGCTATCACGATGCCCGCATTGGGGTGCCGGCGATTGCCATCGACACCGACCGCGAAATTTCCACCCAGGCGGCCTTTGGCAAGATCCTCGACGACCTGTCCAAAGGCGACAGCCCGCTGGCCGCGCGGATTGTCACCACCTCGCCCGATGTGACCGGCACCACCAACCTTGGCCCTTGGGTGAACCGGCGCAAATTATTCGCCCGCCAGCCGCAGGGAGATGCCTTTATCGAGCATCGGATTCCCTCGACCGCGAAATGGGAGTTTGCCCCCGAAGGCCAGCATATCGAGCTGGGCATCGCCGAAATGAACCTGTTCCTGCTCTTGGCGGCGGCGGGCCTGTCGCACAGCCTGTTCGGCAAGCGGCTGTTTCCCATTGGCACGGTCTATGACCCCTTTGTGCATCGCGGTCTGGATGCGCTGAACTATGCCTGTTACCAGGATGCGCGCTTCATAATCGTCGGCACACCCTCTGGCGTGACGCTGGCACCCGAAGGCGGGGCGCACCAATCCATCGGCACCCCCCTGACCGGCATGTCGCAGGATGGGCTCGCGGCTTTTGAACCGGCCTTTGCCGACGAGCTGGCGGTGATCATGGAATGGGCCTTTGACTATCTGCAAAGGGATGGCGACGGTGATCCCGACGAACGCACCTGGCTGCGCGATGAAACCGGCGGCTCGGTCTATTTGCGGCTGACCACGAACCCGCTGGAGCAACCCGGCAAGCGCCATGACGATGCCTTTCGCCAAGGCGCTATCGACGGGGCCTACTGGCTGCGCAAGCCGGGGCCGAATTGCGATGTGGTGATCGCCTATCAGGGCGCGATTGCCCCCGAGGCCATCGCGGCGGCCGGCATCATCGGCGAACACCGCCGCGATGTCGGGGTTCTGGCCGTCACATCGGCCGACCGGCTGAATGCCGGCTGGACGGCGGCACAACGTGCCCGCGCCCGCGGCAACCGCGCCGCCCGCAGCCATATCGAGACGCTGTTCCTCGGCCTGCCGCGCGACTGCCTGATCGTCACAGCCATCGACGGCCATCCCGCCACCCTTGCCTGGCTGGGGTCGGTCGGGGGCCACAAGACCATGTCGCATGGCGTCGAACATTTCGGCCAGACCGGCACGATTGGCGATCTGCAACGCCATTTCGGGCTGGATCGGCAGGCACTGGCGCAATCGGTGCTGGAACTGTCCTCGGGGTCGCGCGCCGCCCTGCGTGGGTAGGTTTCGCCTTCGCCCCCGCCCGCGACGCCTTGGGCGTAACCGGCGGGGGCCTATGCGGTGGCGGGCCTGTGCGGTGGCGGGCCTGTGCGGTGGCGGGCCTATGCGGTGGCAAACATCGGCCCGCCGCGCCAGCGTGGAAAGCCATAGCCATGCACCTCGACCAGATCGATATCAGCGGCGGAAAGCGCAATACCCTCGGCCAGAATGCTGCGCCCCTCGGCGGCCATCGCTGCCACAAGATGAGGGGCGATGTCCCCGACAGCCATGCCAGCACCCCCGGAAATGACCGGGGCCAGCAGGCTGGCCACGGTGGCCGAGGGGGTTGGCGTCCGCTCGCCGGGGGCATAATCATACCACCCGCCGCCGGTCTTTTGCCCCTTGCGCCCCGCGCCGACCAAGAGATCGCCCAGGGTGTCCGGCACGCGCTGCCCCAGCGCCCGGGCCCCTTCGCGCTGAAGATAGGCGATATCGAGACCGCCCAGGTCCTGTGCCTCGAACGGGCCCATGGCAAAACCATAGCCGCGCATGGCCGCATCAATGGCCGCGATCGGCGTGCCCTGACGTACCAGATTTTCCGCCTCGGCACGATAGCGCTTGAGGATGCGATTGCCGATGAACCCCTCGCAGATCCCCGCTTGAACGGGTATTTTCCCCAGGCTGCGCGCCAGAGCGAAACCGGTGGCAAGAGTCCGGGGGGAAGTCGCGGCAATCGGCACGATTTCCAGCAGTTTCATCACATTGGCCGGGCTGAAGAAATGCAGGCCGATAAAACGCTCGGGATGGGGTAGCCCCTCGGCAATCCGTCGCGGATCGAGATATGAGGTATTGGTCGCAAGGATCGCATCGGGGCGGCAGACCTGCGCCAGCCGGGCGAAAACCGCGCGCTTGACTGCAATATCTTCAAAAACCGCTTCGATCACCAGATCGCAATCGGCAAGCAGGCCATAGTCGCAGCCCGCGGTCACGCCCGCCAGCCGGGCCTGCGCCTGAGCGTCGGTCAGCTTGCCCCGCGCCACCGCACCGTCAAAGATTTTGCCCAGGGTCGAGAGACCCCGCGCCGTGGCCTCATCATCCCGCTCGATCAGCACCACCGGCAGGCCCGCGTCGCGCAGGGTGGCGGCAATGCCCGCCCCCATGGTGCCGCCCCCGATCACAGCGGCCGAGCGGATTTCGCCCGGGCTGATCCCTGCCAGATGTGCGGGCCGGGGAGCGGCACGCTCGGCAAAGAAGATATGGCGCAAGGCGGCCGCCTGATCCGAGGCGCGAAGCGCAAGGAAGGTCGCGCGTTCATGGGCCATCGCCTCGGCAAAGGGCTTTTCCGCCGCGATGCGCAGACAGTCCAGGGCACGAAGCGGCGCGACCTCGCCCCTGGCGCGCTTGGCAATGGCCTTTTGCTGTGCCTCCCACCAGGCTGGCCCGGGGGAAGATACGGGGCGGGCCGACACCGGCGGTGGGAGGGGGTGGGTCAGGGCCCTCCGGGCGAAAGCCCCGGCCTCCGCACGCAGATCTTTTGTGACAACAGCGTCGATCAGACCCATCGACAGCGCCCGCGCGGCCTTGACCGGCCGGCCCGAGGTCACAAGCTCGACCGCCGCCTCGATGCCCGCAAGCCGCGGGGTGCGAACGGTGCCCGAGGCGCCGGGCACTATGCCCAGGCTGACTTCGGGCAGACCGACCGCGGCACTGTCCAGCGCCAGCCGAAAGCGGCAACCCATGGCAATCTCGAACCCGCCGCCCAGGGCGGAACCATGGATGGCCGCCACCCAAGGCTTTGCCGCCCCTTCCAGCCGGTCAACCAGATCGGGCAGATGCGGCGGCACCGGCGGCTTGCCGAACTCGGTCACATCGGCGCCGGCGATAAAGGTGCGACCGGCGCAGATCAGCACTGCCGCCCGGACAGCGCGATCCGCCTCGACCGTCTCGACCGCCTGCCACAGCCCCTGACGCAGCGCCTGCCCCAGCGCATTCACCGGAGGGTTATCCAGGGTGACGATGGCAATCTCACCGTCGCGTTCAATGCGGATGGTCATCTCAGATCCCCAGATAGGCTTCGCGGATACGGGGATCGGCAATCAACTCCGGCGCCGGCCCTTCCATGGTGATCCGCCCGGTTTCCATGACATAGCCCCTGTCCGCGATTTTCAGTGCGCCATAGGCATTCTGCTCGACCAACAGCACGGTGACCCCCAGCGCCTTCAATCCCCTGACCACATCGAAAATCTTTGCGACGATAATCGGCGCAAGGCCCATCGAGGGTTCTTCCAACAGCAGGCAAGACGGCCGCCCCATCAGCGCCCGCGCCATCGCCAGCATCTGTTGCTGCCCCCCCGACAGCCCTCCGGCGGCCAGATTGCGCTTTTCCTTCAGGATCGGGAACATCTGAAAGGCATCCTGCATGTCCTTTTCAACCCGGTCATCGGCAAAGAGATAGGCACCGAGGCGCAGGTTTTCCTCGACCGTCAGATTGGTAAAAATCTGCCGCCCTTCGGGCGATTGTGCCAGCCCGCGCCCGACGCGGCGCCAGGCCGGCACACCGGAAAGGGGTTCTCCGCGAAAGGTGACCGCCCCCCCAGCGAGCGGATGCACCCCGGAAAGGCAGCGCAGCAATGTGGTTTTGCCCGCACCATTCGCCCCGATCACCGTAACGATCTCGCCCGAGTTCACGGTCAGGTCGATCCCGTGCAGCACTTCGATCCGCCCATAGCGGGCGCGCAAACCTTCAACCAGCAGCATTTTCGGCCCCCAGATAGGCAGCGATGACAGCAGGGTTTCGGCTGACCGAGGCAGGGTCGCCCTCGGCGATCTTCTCGCCATGGTCCAGAACGACAATATGGTTGGAAATCCGCATCACCATCTTCATGTCATGTTCGACCAAGAGGATCGCCACACCCGAGGCGGCAATTTCGGCGATCAGATGGTCGATCTCTTCGGTTTCCACCGCGTTGCAGCCCGCGGCGGGTTCATCCAGCAGCAGCACCCTTGGCCGCAAGGCCATTGCGCGGGCAATCTCCAGCCGTTTGAGCGAACCATAGGAAAGGCTGCCCGCCTCACGCTCTGCCGCCCGCTCCAGGCCGACGCGGCGCAGCAGCGCGCGCGCGCCCTCCTCGGCCAGTCTGGCCCGCCGGCGCGCGGCGGGAAGGTTCAAGAGATCGGACAGCACATGACCGCTTTCTTGCAGATGATAGCCGGCAATGGTGTTCTCCAGCACCGTCATCGACTGAAAAACCTGAAGGTTCTGGAAGGTCCGGCACATCCCGCGCCGGGCCAGCAGATGCGGCGACATCGCCGTCACCTCCTCGCCATTCAGCACGACCTTGCCCGCGCCGGGCTGATAAACGCCCGATATCATGTTGAAAAGCGTGGTCTTTCCCGCCCCGTTCGGCCCGATGACCGAAACGATCTCACCCGGTTTCACCCCGAAAGAGACATCGTTCACGGCCTTCAGACCGCCAAAGCTGATGCCCAGCCCCTCGATCGACAGCAGGTTCATTCGCCCCTCCCCCGCAACTTGCGCAGGATCGACGGGACGACGCCTTCGCGCAGAAAGATCATCACCAGCACCATGATGGCGCCGAGGGCCAGTTGTTCGTATTCGGCAAAGACGGTCAGCACCTGCGGCAACAGCGTCAGCACCGCCGCGCCAAAGATCGCCCCCGCGACCGAGCTGACCCCGCCCAGAACGGCCATCGTCACCATCTCGACCGAATGCATGAAGCCCGCGACATCCGGCGTGATGAACTTGTTCTGCAAGGCCAGCAGCGAACCCGCGACCGAGGCATAGACCGCCGAGATGACAAAGGCGCCGAGTTTCAGCCTTGCCACATCCATCCCGACTGTCTTGGCGGCGATTTCCGAGCCGTGCAGGGCCCGCAGCGCCCGGCCCGTGGCGCTGTCGCGCAGGTTCAGCGCCAGCCAGGCGCCAAGGATCAGGGCGAGGCCACAGAAAAAGTACCAGAACT
>CALLZQ010000871.1 GCA_937858255.1 uncultured Tabrizicola sp. | reverse complement strand
GGGAGAGAGGGGGGTGAAGAAAAAGGCCCGGCGGGGGGCGCCCCCCCCCCGCGCCCGCCTGCCCCGACCCGCCGTCTGCTCGGCCGCCAGAAACCAGCAAGGCCCCGTCAGATGCGGGGCCTGCCGGAAGGCTTCGGCATTGGTTGAATCGACCGAGGGGAGAAGGACACGCCCCACCCCCTCGGGCCAATCGGGCAAAGATGTCACCGGACCAGCGCCTCGGCAGCCACCGCCGCCACGGGTTCAATCCCGAACAGGTTGACCACCCCCAGCACCATGATCGCGGCCACAGCCACCATCAGCACCCATTGCACCGGGACCATGTTGCTGTCGGCTGGTTCCTGTTCCTTGCCGAAGTACATGAAGAACACGATGCGCAGGTAGTAGAAGGCACCGATGACCGAGGCCACCGCGCCTGCCACCGCCAGCCATGTCATGTTGGCATCCACCGCGGCCTTCAGCACGTAGAACTTGCCGAAGAAACCGACCATCGGCGGCACACCCGCCAGGCTGAACATCAGCACGAGGAGGGCAAGCGCCTTCAGCGGCTCTTTCTTCGAGAACATGTTGAGGCTCTGGATATCCGTGACCGGACGGCCATCGCGCTCCATCGACAGGATGAAGGCAAAGGTGCCGATGTTCATGGTGACATAGATCGCCATGTAGACCAGCATTGCCTGCACACCCTGCGCCGTGCCCGAGGCAAGGCCGACCAGCGCATAACCCATATGGGCGATCGAGGAATAGGCCATCAGGCGCTTGATATCGCGCTGCCCGATGGCGGCAATCGCGCCAAGGAACATCGACACCACGGCCAGCGCCGCCAGCACCTGACCCCACTGACCGGGGATGCCGCCAAAGGCGTCGTGCACCAGACGTGCGATCAGCGCCATGGCCGCGACCTTGGGCGCGGTGGCAAAGAAGGCGGTCACCGGGGTGGGCGAGCCTTCATAGACATCCGGCGTCCACATGTGGAAGGGCGCGGCCGAAACCTTGAAGGCTAGAGCCGACAGCATGAACACCATGCCGATCATCATCCCCAGCGGCAATTCGCCGTGACCCAGCGTCGAGAGGATCCCCGCGAACTGGGTGGTGCCGGCATAGCCATAGGTCAGCGAGGCGCCATAGAGGAACCGACCCGACGCCAGCGCCCCCAGCACGAAGTACTTCAGGCCCGCTTCCGACGACTTGGCACTGTCGCGCCGCATCGCGGCCACCACATAGAGCGAGAGCGATTGCAGCTCGAGCCCCATGTAGAGCGCCATCAGATCGCCCGCCGAGACCATCATCATCATCCCGACGGCGCCCAAAGTCACCAGCACCGGGAACTCAAAGCGCAGCAGGCCGCGACGGCTCATGTAATCCTGCGCCATCAGCATGACGGCGGCGGCCGAGACAAGGATTGTCACCTTGGCAAAGCGGGCAAAGGGATCGTCGATGAACAGGCCGCCAAAGGCCGCCCGCTCACCCGTGCCACCAAAGCCGATGAACAGCGCCATCGCCAGAAACAGCCCCGAGGTGGCCCAGACCAGCGCCGGCGCGGTCTTGTCCTTGCCGGTGTAGACGGCGAACATCAGCGCGGCCATGGCATAAAGCGCCAGCACCAGTTCCGGCAGGACGGTATTGAAATCTGCTGCGGTCATGGTCGGTCCTCAGTGCTGGGCTACAGCGGTGCCGTCGGCGACGGGCACAGCGGCCTGATAGTCGGTGACAAGGGCGCTGACGCTCGGCCCGATGATATCGGTCACGAGCGAGGGGTAGACGCCCAAGAGCAGGGTCATGGCCACCAGCGGGGCGAAGATCGCCTTTTCGCGGCGGGTCATGTCAGTGATGGATTTCAGCGCTTCCTTGATCAGCTCACCCATCACGACGCGGCGATAGAGCCACAGCGCATAGGCCGCCGACAGGATCACGCCCGAGGTCGCCACCGCGGCCACCCAGGTGTTGACCTGGAAAATGCCCATCAGCGTCAGGAACTCGCCGATGAAGCCCGAGGTGCCGGGCAGGCCGACGTTCGCCATGGTGAAGAACATGAAGATCATCGCATAGGCCGGCATCCGGTTCACGAGACCGCCATAGGCGTCGATCTCGCGGGTATGCATCCGGTCATAGATCACACCGACGCAAAGGAAGAGCGCGCCAGAGATGAAACCGTGCGACAGCATCTGGAAGATGGCGCCGTCGATCCCCTGCTGATTGGCCGCGAAAATCCCCATGGT
>CALLZQ010000870.1 GCA_937858255.1 uncultured Tabrizicola sp. | reverse complement strand
CTTGATCATGGCTGACATCAAATCTCTCGACGATCTGAAATCGGCCGTCTCGGGCTCGTCCGCAGCGCCCGCCGCTGCTGAAGCCGCCGCCCCCCGCACCCCGGTGCGTGACGCCCTCGGCCGCGCCTATGCGACCGGCAAGCGTAAGGACGCGGTCGCCCGCGTCTGGGTCAAGCCCGGTTCGGGCAAGGTTGTGGTCAACGGCAAGGACATGGCGGTCTATTTCGCCCGTCCGGTGCTGCAAATGATCCTCAAGCAGCCCTTCACCATCGCCAATGTCGAAGGCCAGTTTGACGTTTACGCCACCGTCACCGGCGGCGGTCTGTCGGGCCAGGCTGGTGCGGTCAAGCACGGCATCTCCAAGGCGCTGCAACTCTACGAACCGGCCCTGCGCGGTGCGCTCAAGGCCGCTGGCTTCCTGACCCGCGACAGCCGCGTGGTTGAGCGTAAGAAGTACGGCAAGGCCAAGGCCCGCCGCTCCTTCCAGTTCTCGAAGCGCTGATTTTCAGCCCTGCGATTTCGGCAAAGGCCCGCGCTCATTGCGCGGGCCTTTTGCTTTGCCGTCATTCGGGCCAAACAGTGTCAGGACAAACAAAAAGGCCGGCTCGCGCCGGCCCAGGCAGGGGAAACAGGAGAGGAAGGGCGCGCGCTCACTCGCGCCAGAAGGGGCGCTCGGCCTCGGCCTCGGCGCGCATCGGGTCAATGCCGATGTCTTTCAGAATATGGTGATCAAGATCGCGCAAATGGCGGCGGGTTCGCGCCCGATTGTCCCAGGTCGCCACCAGGACCGCAGCGCGCAGCATGACGCGCGAGAGCGGCGGCAGCGAGGCAGGACGGAACACCAGCGTTTCGACGGGAGACATCAGACTAATCCTTTTGTATTGATACAATGGCGAAGTATGCCATACTATATTGATACAAACTTTCGGTAACGACTCGCCAGAGGAACATTGTGGCTGATACAATAAACTGGTGCCCCGACCTGACGGGGACAGAAGGGCCGAAATATCTTTCCCTGATGCGGGCGCTGCGCGAGGCGATCCGCTCGGGCGAATTGGATGAGGGCGCGCAACTGCCGACGGTCCGCGAACTGGCCTGGCAGATGAAGGTCACGCCGGGCACAGTGGCCCGCGCCTATAGTCTGGCGACGCAAGAGGGGCTATTGGCGGCGACCGTTGGGCGGGGAACCTTTGTCGCCAGCCGGGCGCCGAGGTTGGGGCCGACGCAACCCCTTTATATTGAACGCGATCCGGCCCGCGATCAAGGGCGGATCGACCTGCGTGCGCCGATCCTGCCCGATGTCGGGCAGAACCGGGCCATCGCGGCGGCGCTGCGCGATGTGGCCGAGGATCTGGCGAATGACTGGGTCGATTACCCCAGGCAAAGCGATGAGGCGCCCTTGCGCGAAGCGATTTGCCAGTGGGTGTCAGACCGGCAGCTTGGCAGTTTTGGGGCCGATGACATTGTACTGACACATGGCGGGCAGAATGCGATCAGCCTGGTCTATCTTTGCTGCCTGCGCGGTGATCGTCCGGTGGTGCTGACCGAGGATCTGGCCTATCCCGGGTTTCGCCATGCCGCCAAGCTGGCCAGGGCCGAGGTGGTCTCGGTCGAGATGGATGCCGAGGGCCTGCGCCCCGAGGCGCTGGAGGCCGCCTGTCGCCGGCTGGGGGCGCAGGTGCTGTGCCTGACGCCCGAGGCGCAGAACCCCACGACGAGCCGCATGTCGCCCGAGCGCCGGGCCGAGATCGCGGCGATCTCCCGGCGCCATGATTTGCAGATCATCGAGGACGACTGTTATTCGGTCATGCAGTCGAACTGGCCCTCGATCCGGGCGCTGGCGCCGGAACGGACCTGGTATGTCGGCAGCCTGTCCAAGACGGTTTCGGCGGGATTGCGCTTTGGCTATATGGTGGCGCCGCAGGGGATGGGGCCGACCGGCCGGCTGACGGCGCCGCATTCGTTCTTTGCCTTGTCGCGCCCGATCGAGGCGCTGGTGCTGCATCTGATGACGATGGGCGAGGCGGCGCGGTTGCGCGACAAGGTGCAGGCCGATCTCGACACGCGGTTACAGATCGCCGTCAACGAACTTGGGGCCTTTGATCTGGCCTGGTCGCCGGGGGTGCGCTTTGGGTTTCTGCGTCTGCCTTCGGGATGGCGCTCTTCGACCTTTGTCAGCCATGCCGAGGCGGCGGGCGTGGTGGTGCGCTCGGCCGATGAATATGCGCTGATGCACGGGCGCGCGCCCAATGCGGTGCGTATCGCCTTTCCCGGTAATGTGCCGCTGGACCAATATACCCAAGCCATGCGCAAGCTGGGACGTCTGCTGGCGGAACCGCCGGCTGATCTGATGGTATGACTCGCCTGATGGTGTGACTCGGGGCGGCCTGCGCGAGAGGGGCGGCGATTGTGGCGGGATTGCGGCAGCATTCTGGCGGGCTTTGCCACGGTCTGACGATTCTGTGGCGTGGCGGACTCAATTGTCGGCATCTGACGGGCACCTCTCGAACAGGTGTCTTGACCGGATCATGCGGCAAGGCCAGCCTGAGCCGACAAGCAGGACGCCAGAATGGCGCGCAGAGCAGGATCGCATCATGGGTCATCAGGCCACCTTCCATGCCCCGCACGGGGGCGCTGACTTCCTCGGCTGGCGCAAGCGCGCCGGGACGACCGAGATCGTCTATGATGATGGCGTGGCGCGCCGCATGGTCTGGCGTGTGGCGGGCGAGCGGATGGATGAGGGGCGCCTGTCGGATGCGCTGCAAGCGGCCGTCGGCGCGATCCGCGTCGTACCGACGCTTTATGATGAGCTGAAGAAGCGCGCGATTTCCATCGAGCGCATCGGCGGCTGAGTTTTTTCGTTCGATCTGCATAAAAACCGGGCCTCGGCCCGGTTTTCCGGCGTTGCAGGTCAGGTTAGGCTTGCCAGCCGCATCGGCTTGTGCCTAAATTTGATCAAAAGTAGAAGAATTGTTCCGCAACAGGGGGCATCATGGGGAAAACCAACGGGTCCGGCCTGAGCCGGGAGGCCCGGTCAGGTCTGGCGATGGTCAGTCCGACCTTTTTATATGCGACGCTTCTGCTGGCGGCGCCCTTGGCCACTGTGCTGCTCTATTCGGTACTGACGGGCGGGCGCGGCCAGATCACCTGGGATTTCACCTGGGCCAATTACATCGAAGTCTGGACCGGCCCGGTGTATCGCGCGATCATGCTGCGATCATTGACCGTGGCTTTGGGGGTGACGCTGGTCACGGTGCTGATCGCCTATCCCATCGCCTATTTCGTCAGCTTCCATGTCGAGCCGTCGAAAAAGTCGCTTTGGCTCTTCCTGATCACCATCCCGTTCTGGACCAGCTATCTGATCCGGGTGTTCCTGTGGAAGGTGATCCTTGGCTATAACGGCGTGATCAACTCGGGCCTGATGAGCATCGGTGTGATTGATGAGCCGCTCCAGTGGATCAATTACAATGTCGGCGCACTGATCATGACGCTGGCCCATGCCTATGCACCCTTTGCCATCCTGCCGATCTTTGTCAGTCTGGAAAAGATCGACCGCAGCCTGCTGGAGGCCGGGCAGGATCTGGGCGAATCCAAGCTGCGCACCTTCTGGCGCGTGACCCTGCCGCTGTCGATGCCGGGGGTGATTGCCGCCGTGCTGATCGTCTTCATCCCGACTATCGGTGACTATGTGACGCCCGATCTGATTGGCGGCGGCAAATTGCCGATGATCGCCAATATGATGGAGGTGCAGATGCTCAAGGTGAACAACAAGGCCCTTGGCAGTGCCATCGCCGTTTCGGCCATGTTCATCGTCGGTCTGGTCGCGGTCGGCTTTGTGCTGTTGAACCGCCGTTTCCTCGGAGGTCCGAAATGACCCGCAGCCCCGGATTGCGCGCCTATGCCATCGGCTATCTGATCTTTCTCTACGCGCCGATCGTGTTGTTGCCGATCTTTGCCTTCAACGACTCGAAGATCATCGCCTTCCCGCTCTCGGGCTTTACGACCAACTGGTTTTCCGAGATGTGGAATGACAGCCAGATGTGGATCGCCCTGCGCCATTCGCTGATCATCGCCGGCTCGACCTCAGTACTGGCGACGACGCTGGGGATTTTCGCCGCCCGCGCCTCGACCCGCTACAGCTTTCCGGGCAAGGGTCCGGCACTGGGGCTGATCATGCTGCCCTTGGTGCTGCCCGAGATGATCGTGGCCATGTCACTCTTGGTGGTTCTCTTGGCGCTCGGCGTGCCGCTGTCGATCCTGACCGTCATTCTGGGGCATTCGCTGATCTGCACCCCCTTTGCGGTAGCGATCCTGACCTCGGCTTTCCAGAGCCTCGACAAGTCGCTGGAAGAGGCGGCCTATGATCTGGGGGAAACCCCGCTCTCGACCTTTCGGCTGATCATCCTGCCCTTGGTGATGCCCGGCATCATCTCTTCTCTCTTGATCTGCTTCACCATCAGCCTTGATGAATTCATCATCGCCTATTTCCTTGCCGGCGCGGATTCGGTGCTGTCCTCTTACATCTACAGCCAGTTCCGCTTCCCCGCCCGCGTCCCCGCCATGCTGGCGCTCGGCACCATCCTCGTTCTGGTGTCCGTCGTCCTTTTGACCATCGCTGAATATTTCCGC
>CALLZQ010000869.1 GCA_937858255.1 uncultured Tabrizicola sp. | reverse complement strand
GTACGCGCCTTTGTCGAACAGTTTCCTCCCGGACGCACGGTGATATGACGATGACCGAAAGACCCCGCATTCTGGCCATGGCCGAGGCTGCCAACCCTGAATGGGTCTCGGTGCCGCTGGTCGGGTGGTCGATGGTACAGGCGTTGCGAGAGGTGGCCGATGTCCATGTGGTCACGCAAATCCGCAACCGCGAGGCTTTCCTGCGCGCTGGTCAGGTCGAGGGCCAGGATTTCACCGCCATTGACAGCGAGGCATTGGCCCGCCCCCTCTGGCGGCTGGGTGATCTGCTGTCGGGCGGCGGGGGCAAGGGCTGGACAATCCAGCAGGCGGTGCAGACCATCAGCTACCCCTATTTTGAGCATCTGGTCTGGCGTCGCTTTGGTGCTGATCTGCGCGCGGGAAAATACGATCTGGTGCATCGCATCACCCCGCTGTCCCCGGTGCAGCAAAGCCCGATTGCCGCGAAATGTCGGCGTGCCGGCGTGCCCTTCGTCCTGGGGCCGATCAATGGCGGCGTGCCCTGGCCCAAAGGGTTTGAGGCTGAGATGCGGCGTGAAAAGGAATGGCTCAGCCGGTTGCGCGGGCTCTATCGTGCCTTGCCGGGGCGGGGGGCGACGCTGCGCGCCGATGCCATCCTTGCCGGTTCACGCCAGACCATCCGCGACATTCCGGCGGCGCATCGGGACCGGGTGATCTACCTGCCCGAGAATGCGATTGATCCGGCCCGGTTCTGGCGACAGGCGAACCATAGCGGGCCGGGGCCGCTGCGTGCCTGTTTCATCGGGCGGCTGGTGCCGCTCAAGGGGGTGGACATGCTGATCGAGGCGGCAGCGCCGCTGCTCTCTTCGGGCCGGATGGTGCTGGAGATCATCGGCGATGGCGACATGCGCGAGAGTTTGACCGCACAGGCCGCCCCCTTTGGCGAGGCGGTGATCTTCCACGGCTGGAAGCGGCACGAAGAGGTGCAGGACATCGCGGCGGGTTGCACCGTGCTGGCCTTCCCCTCGATCCGCGAATTCGGCGGCGGTGTGGTGCTGGAGGCGATGGCGCTGGGTCTGTGCCCCATCGTGATCGATTATGCCGGGCCGGCGGAACTGGTGACGGATCAGACCGGCTACAAGGTGCCGCTGGGGACGCGGGCCGAGGTGATCGCCGGTCTTGCCGCGCGTCTGCGCCATTGCACCGAGGCGCCGGATCAGGTGGCAGCGCGGGGCGCGGCGGCGCGCCAGCGGGTCGAGGCCCTGTTCACCTGGCCGCAAAAAGCCCGGCAACTGGCCGAGATATACGACTGGGTGCTTGGCAAGCGCGTCGCCAAGCCCGATTTCTTTGGCAATGACGGGCCGCGACAGGGGGGTGCCACTCCTTAATTTGGTCAAGTTTTAACGATAACCGAAAGGTTGATAATTCCGATGAGTCTTGGGTCCATGTCCGATTCCAATAACCCCCTTGAGGTCGCAGAGACCGATATCGCCATTGTCGGCATGGCTGCCCATCTGCCGGGCGCGGCCGATGCGGGGGAATTCTGGCGCAATCTTTGCGCCGGGGTGGAATCGATCCGTCATCTGGATGAGGATGCGCTCTTGGCTGCCGGCGAAAGCCCGGCCCGGATGGCCCGCCCGAACTACGTTCCCGCCGCCGCGCCACTCGACGGCTTTGAACGTTTTGACGCCGAGTTCTTTGGCTTTTCTCCGAAAGAGGCGGCGATCCTCGACCCGCAGCACCGTCAGTTCCTTGAGGTGGCCTGGGAGGCGCTGGAGGATGCCGGCCACCCGCCCGAGCGTTTCGGCGGGCGCATCGGCGTCTGGGCCGGCTGCGGCATGGGCAGCTATTTCTATTTCAACATCTGCTCGAACCGCGATCTGGTCGATCAGACCGGGATGTTCCTGTTGCGCCATACCGGCAATGACAAGGATTTCCTTGCCACCCGTGTCAGCCATATCCTCGACCTCAAGGGGCCGTCGATCAATGTGCAGACCGCCTGCTCGACCAGCCTTGTTGCGGTGCATTACGCGGCGCAGGCGCTGCTGTCGGGCGAATGCGACATGGCTTTGGCCGGGGGCGTCACCATCGAATTGCCGCAAGGGCGCGGCTATCTGTTTGAAGAGGGCGAGATCCTCTCGCCCGACGGCCATTGCCACGCCTTTGACCATCGCGCGCAGGGCACCGTCTTTGGTTCGGGCGCGGGCTGTGTGGTCTTGCGCCGGGCGGCGGATGCGATCCGTGACGGCGATCATATCTGGGCGATCCTCAAGGGCACGGCGGTCAACAATGACGGCGCGGCCAAGGCGGGCTACCTCGCGCCGTCGGTTGACGGTCAGGCCGCCTGTGTGGCCGAGGCGCAGGCGATAGCCGGGGTCAGCGGCGATCAGGTGAGTTATGTCGAGTGTCACGGCACCGGCACCTATCTGGGCGACCCGATCGAGGTGGCGGCGCTGACAGCAGCCTTTCGCGAAACCGGGCAGGGCATCGGCCATTGCCGTATCGGCAGCGTCAAGACCAATATCGGCCATCTCGATACCGCAGCGGGTGTCGCCAGCCTGATCAAGGTGGCGATGTCGCTGAAACACCGGCAGATCCCGCCATCGCTGGGCTATGAGGCGCCGAACCCCGCGATTGACTTTGAAACCTCGCCCTTCCGCGTTAATGACCGGCTGACCGCGTGGGAAAGTGCGGGCCCGCGTCTTGCCGGGGTAAACAGCCTTGGCGTCGGTGGCACCAATGCCCATGCCGTGCTGCAAGAGGCACCGCTGCGCCCTGCCTCGGGCTTGTCCGACTGGCCGTTTCAGCCGCTGGTGATCTCGGCCCGGTCCAAGGCGGCGCTGGATGGGCAGGCGGCGCGGCTGGCCATGCATCTGCGCGCGAACCCGGATCAGCCGCTTGCCGATGTTGCCTGGACCTTGAAAGAGGGGCGCCGCAGCTTTGAACGCCGCCGGGTGCTGGTCGCGGGCAGTCATGCCGAGGCGGCCGATCTGCTCGACGGAGCCGATACCC
>CALLZQ010000868.1 GCA_937858255.1 uncultured Tabrizicola sp. | reverse complement strand
TGAACTTGACGGGATCGAACTGGCCGGCAGCGGAAACACATGGCTTTATCCCACCGATCTGCGGCTGGAGCGGGGGACGCTGAACGTCCTTTTGGGCCCGACCCTTGCGGGCAAAACCAGCCTGATGCGGGTGATGGCGGGGCTGGATGTGCCCGACCGGGGCCGTTTCCGCTGGGATGGGGGGGATGTGACCGGGGACAGGGTGCAGTCGCGCGACGTGGCCATGGTCTACCAGCAATTCATAAATTACCCGGCGATGAGCGTTTATGACAACATCGCCTCACCGCTGCGGATCAAGGGGCGTCCCGCCGCCGAGGTTGATCGCAAGACCCGCGCTGTCGCAGAATTGATGAAATTGACCCCCCTGCTGGGCCGGCGCCCGGCGGAACTGTCGGGCGGACAGCAACAGCGCTGCGCCCTGGCCCGGGCCTTGGTCAAGGAGGCGGGGCTGGTCCTCTTGGACGAGCCGCTGGCCAATCTCGACTACAAGCTGCGCGAGGAGTTGCGGCAGGAAATGCCCCGGATCTTTGAGGAATCGGGGGCGATCTTTGTCTATGCCACCACCGAGCCGGAAGAAGCGCTGCTGCTGAACGGCAATACTGCAACGATGTGGCAGGGGCGCGTCACGCAATTTGGCCGCTCGGCCGAAGTGTATCGCAACCCCGCCGATGTGACCACGGCCCGGGTGTTCTCTGACCCGCCCTTCAACTTCTGGCCGGTCGAGAAAACCGGGGGACGCATCCTCTTTGGCGAGGGGCAGGGTTTTGCCGTGACGCCGCCGATGGCCGCGCTGCCCGATGGCCCCTATCTGGCCGGATTCCGCGCCGCGCATCTGGAACTGAGCCGTCACAGCGCCGAAGCCGTCTGCTTTGCCTGCCGGCTGATGGTGACGGAAATCACCGGGTCCGAGACCTTTCTGCATCTCGAACATCTGGGCCAGCGCTGGGTCGGGGTGGTGCATGGCGTGCATGATCTGGCACCGGGCAGCCGGCTGAATGTCTGGCTGGACCCTGCACATGCCTATCTGTTCGGCGCGGATGGCGGGCTGCGGGCCACCGCCGCCTATGCGCTGCGGCATTAAGGGGGAAAGATGGCACGGATCCGTCTGGACAATCTGGCGCATACCTACCTCTCGCATCCGCGCGACGAGCGGGACTTTGCGCTGAAAACCATGAATGTCGAATGGGAGGATGGCGGCGCCTATGCACTTCTGGGCGCCTCGGGCTGTGGCAAGACCACGCTATTGAACATCATCTCGGGCCTGCGCGCGCCCAGTCAGGGCCGGGTGATCTTTGGCGAGACCGATGTCACCGACCGCCCCACGGCCGAGCGCAATATCGCGCAGGTGTTCCAGTTTCCGGTGGTCTACGACACGATGAGCGTGCGTCAGAATCTGGAATTTCCGCTGCGCAACCGTGGCATGAAGGCCGATTACATCCGCGAGCGGGTGCAGCAGATCAGTCAGATGATCGGGATGGAGGCGCAGCTTGACCGCAAGGCGCGGGGGCTGACGGCGGATGCCAAGCAAAAGATCAGCCTTGGCCGGGGCATGGTGCGGGCCGATGTGAACGCCATTCTCTTTGATGAGCCGCTGACGGTGATCGACCCGCAGATGAAATGGGAGCTGCGCACGCAGCTCAAGTCGCTGCACCGCGAATTCGGTCACACCATGATCTATGTGACCCACGACCAGACCGAGGCGCTGACCTTTGCCGACAAGGTGGCGGTGATGTTTGACGGGCGGATTGCCCAGCTTGGCACGCCCGAGGATCTGTTCCGCCGGCCCAAGCACACCTTTGTCGGATATTTCATTGGCTCGCCGGGGATGAATCTCTTTGATGCCGAGGTTGAGGGGCGGCAGGCGCGGATCGGCACGCATGTCATCCCCTTGGCCGCCGATTACGGGCGCCCCACGGGGCATGTGCAGATCGGCATCCGGCCCGAATTTACCCGACTGGCCCCCTCGGGCGGGCTGCCGGTCGAGATCGCCCGGATCGAGGATGTCGGCCGCCATTCCATCCTGCGGGCGCGTCATGGCCAAACGGCGGTGAATGCCATCCTGCCCGAGGGGCAGGACCTGCCCGCTGACGCCCGGCAGGCGGTGTTCGACCCGGCTGAGGTCGGAGTCTTTGTCGATGGCTGGCGGATCGAACCCGCGGGGGGAGAGCGAGGATGAGGAAAATTCAGGACAACCGCGCGTGGTTTCTGGTGCTGCCGGTCTTTGTGCTGGTCGCCTTTTCGGCGGTGTTCCCGCTGATGACCGTGGTCAACTACGCCTTTAACGACAGCTTCGGGCAGAACAACTTTTTCTGGGTGGGTTTTGACTGGTTCGCCGATGTGCTGGACTCGGATCGGGTGCGCGGCGCCTTGGGGCGGCAGTTCCTGTTCTCGGCCATCGTGCTGGCGATCGAGGTGCCCTTGGGCGTCGCCATCGCCCTGACCCTGCCCAAGTGGGGTATCTGGTCCAGCGTGATCCTTGTCCTCTTGGCCATGCCACTGGTCATTCCGTGGAACGTGGTCGGCACCATCTGGCAGGTCTTTGCGCGGGGCGATATCGGCCTCTTGGGCGCCGCCATCACCTCACTGGGGATCGAGTTCAACATCGGGCGCGATCCGCTGTCGGCATGGATCGTCGTGGTGATGATGGATGTCTGGCACTGGACCTCGCTGGTTGTCCTTTTGGCCTATGCCGGGCTGCAATCCATCCCCGAGGCCTATTATCAGGCCGGCCGCATCGATCAGGCCAGCCGCTGGGCGATCTTTCGCCACATCGAACTGCCCAAGCTGAAGGGCGTGCTGCTGATCGCGGTGCTGCTGCGGTTCATGGACAGTTTCATGATCTATTCCGAGCCTTTCGTCGTCACCGGCGGCGGGCCGGGGCAGGCGACCACCTTCCTGTCGATTGATCTGGTGAAAACCGCGCTTGGCCAGTTCGACCTCGGCCCCGCCGCAGCCTTTTCGATCATGTATTTCCTGGTCGTGCTGCTGATG
>CALLZQ010000867.1 GCA_937858255.1 uncultured Tabrizicola sp. | reverse complement strand
CGTGGTGATGACAGTCCAGGCGGCGTGGGAATCGTGCGACATTTTGGGATCTCCTGTTCTGACCATCATATCCGGCTGTTCAAAGGCTGTTGTCCCGATTATGTAGCAATCCACAGCCCATTCGCCCGCAAATCACGAGTATCGCAATGCCGGACGTCCCGACCGACCTAGACCGTTTCGACCATGCCATCCTGCGCGAACTGGCGACCGAGGGCCGGATCAGCGCCACGGAACTCGCCCGCCGCATTGGCCTGTCAAAATCGCCCACACAGGCGCGGATGAAACGGCTGGAAGAGGCGGGGGTGATCACCGGCTACCGGGCCAATCTGGACCCGATCAAGATGGGGCTGGCGCATGTCGCCTTTGTCGAGGTGCGGCTGTCAGACACGCGCGAGGCGGCGTTGCAGGCCTTTAACAAGGCGGTGCGGATGATCCCCGAGGTCGAACAGTGCCACATGATCGCCAGCCGGTTCGACTATCTGCTGAAGGTGCGGACCAGCGACATTCAGGATTACCGCCGGGTGCTGGCCGAGCGGCTGAGCGCCCTGCCCCATGTCGCCGGCACCTCGACTTATGTGGCGATGGAGGCGGTGAAAGAGGTCTACTGATCGCCGTCAGAGGACGTCAGGCCATAGCGCCGCATCTTGTCGTTCAGCGTCCGGCGCGGCAGGCCGAGGGTTTCCGCCGCCCGCAGGGTATTGCCGCGATGACGGTCCAGTACGGCGGCGATCTCGCGCGCCTCGAAGCCCGCCACCCGCTCGGCAAGGCTGGCCTCGGTCAGTGGCGCCGCATCATCCGCGCGCAGGGGCGCGAGGCCAAGGGCATGGGCCTCGGCCGCCGCCCGCACCTCACGCATGTTGCCGGGCCAGTTGCGGCGTTTTAGATGTTGTTGCAGGGGCCAGGGCAGATCGGGATCGCCCCGCCCATAGCGCCGCGCAGCCAAGGTGGCGTAATGGGCAAAGATCAGCGGCACATCCTCGGCGGCCTCCCGCGCCGTGGGGGTGGCGAGTTCAGCCCCGGCAAGGCGGTAATAGAGGTCGGGGCGAAACGCCCCTTCCAGCCGCAGATCGGTTTTCGAGGTGGCGATGACCCGCAGATCCACCGGGCGCAGCCCGTGTTCGCCCAGCCGTTCCACGGCACGTTCCTGCAAGGCGCGCAACAGCTTGGCCTGAAGCGGTGGCGGCATCGCCTCGACCTCATCCAGCATCAGCGTACCGCCCTGCGCGGCCTCCAGCTTGCCGGGTCGCGCCTCACCCGCGCCGGGAAAGGCGCCGGCGGCATGGCCGAACATCAGGGTTTCAAACATCGCCTCGGGCAGCGCCGCGCAATTCACCGCAACAAAGGGGCCATCCGCACGCATGCTGCCCGCGTGCAGGGCGCGCGCAGCAAGTTCCTTGCCCGTCCCCGTCTCGCCGGTGATCAGCACATCCACGTCCAGCGGCGCGAGGGCGGCGATGCGCGCCCGCAGCGCCTTCATCGCCCGGCTTTGGCCCAGAATCGTGACCTCGGCCCGCTCGGCCAGCACCTGTTGCAGACGCCCCACCTCGGCCCGGGTGGCGCGGGCGGCAAGCGTCCGGGCGATGACGGCGACCAGATGCGCGGCATCATAGGGCTTTTCCAGAAAATCCTCGGCCCCGGCGCGAATGGCCTGCACCGCATGGCCGACATCGCCATGCCCGGTCAGCAGGATCACCGGCAGGTCCCCCGGCCGCGCCTTGACCGCGCGCAACAGGTCCAGCCCATCCATCCCCGGCATCCGCAGGTCGCTCAGCATCAGATCGGGCGCGCTGGTCGTCAACGCCGCCAGCGCCGCATCGGCCGAAGCAAAACCCTGCACCCGGTGGCCCGCCGCTTGCATCAGATCGCAGAGCGCGGCCAGATGGTCGGCATCATCCTCGACAACGAACAGATGCCCCGTCATTCCGCCGCCGCCCGTATCGGTTCGGCCAGCGGCAGGCGCACCGTGACCGTCGTTCCCTCTCCGGGGGTCGAGGTGATGTCCATCCCCCCGCCGAATTCGGCCAGAATTGCTGTCGAGATCGACAGGCCCAGCCCCAGCCCGCCGCCGCTGGTCTTGGTCGAGAAGAAGGGCTCCGCAATGCGCGGCAGGGTCTCGGCATCGATACCCGCCCCGCTGTCGGAGACCGTCAGCAGCGCCTGCCCTGCATCGGCCCGCAAGGACAGGCGGACAAAGGCGCCCGCCCGCCCCTCGACCGCGTCGAGCGCGTTGAGCAAAAGGTTGACGATCACCTGTTCCATCCGCACCGGGCCAGCCATCACCTGCACCGCCGGTCCTTCGGGAAATTCCGGCATCACCCCAATCGCCCGGGCGCGCGGCGTGACCAGTTCGATGGCAGAGGCGACCACGGGCCGCAGGTCGATCAGGCTGAATTCGGCGGGTTCCTTGCGGCCAAAGCTCTTGAGGTGACGGGTCGTGCGCTGCATCCGCCGGATCAGCCCCTTGGCGGTGGCAAGTCGTGGCGCGATCCCCTGCCCGCCCGTGGCATCAAGGCTGATCTCGGCGGCGGTCAGCGTTGCCTCCATCGCGGCGAGGGGTTGGCTGATCTCATGCACGATGGCGGTGGACATGCGCCCCAGCGCGGCCATCTTTTCCGCGTGGATCAGATGCTCTTGCGCGGCGCGCAGATCGGTTTCGGCCTGGGTCCGGGCCTCGACCTCACGCGCGAGGTCGGCAGTACGGGTCGCCACCATCGCCTCCAGCTTTTCCGACTGGCTGAGGCGCAGGGCGATGATCTGGCGCCGCTGATCCCAGGCCTTGAAAAGCCCCGCCACCGATAGGGCCAACAGCGCCGCGGCCAGGGCCCAGCCCCAGGCCACCGCCGTCACAGCGCCCGAAGGGCGTGAGGCGATCAGCCGCCAGCCCGTCCCCTGTACCGATGCCAGACGGGCGATCCAGTCTGCGCCCTGCGCATCGGCGCCCAGCGGCGCGCGTGGCAAGAGCGGCGCAGCGGCAGGCAGATCGACCCCATCATAGGCGCGGGTTTCGGCCAACCGGGACAGCGTGTCCTCAGACAGGGGCGCAAGCGGGCGATAGAGCCAGTCCTGCCGCCCGGACAGGAACACCACCCCATCGGCATCGGCCAAGGCTACCTCGGCCCCGGCGCTGCGCCATGTCTCTTGCAGGGGGCGCAGGTCCAGTTTCACCACCAGCACCCCCTGCATCGGGCCAGCGGCAACGCGGGTCGAGAGGAAAAAACCCGGCACCCCGGTGGTGACGCCAATGGCATAGAACTGGCCGCGCCCGGTCTCGATCGCTTGCCGGAAATAGGGGCGAAAGCTGTAATACTGGCCGACAAAACTGCCCGGTCGGTTCCAGTTCGAGGCAGCGATGGTCCGCCCCTCGGCATTGATCAGGAACAGTTCCGACGCCCCGGCATGGCCTGCCACGGTTTCCAGATAGCGGTTGGCATCGGCCAGCGCCCGCGCGACGCGCTGATAGGTGTGGTCGATGGTCTGATCGATCGCCTCGCCGCGCTTGCTCTTGAGACGGTACTTCTTGTCCCAGATGTCCAGCGAGGCTGGCTGCAGTTCGATGTCCCGATGTTTGACCATGTTGTTGGAAATGCCGTTGCCGCGGACTGCTTCCAGGCGTACCGAACTCATTGCTTCCCTCCCCAGGGCGTACACAGGGTTGTGACAGGCGTGTCGAGGTTCTTATGAAATTGCTGTTTTCAGGGCAAAAGACTGCTCTTCTTGTTCGATTCCGTTGCCTTTGATGCCGGGCGCTGACGTTGCTTCGACACAACAGCTTGGGGTTTTGGCTTCCCCAAACC
>CALLZQ010000866.1 GCA_937858255.1 uncultured Tabrizicola sp. | reverse complement strand
CTTTGGCCGATGTCGAGATGCATGCCATCCAGACCTCGGGCAATTGCGTGCGCAACGTGACCTCGGACCATTTCGCCGGCGCCGCCGCGGATGAGGTCGAGGATCCCCGCCCCTATGCCGAACTCTTGCGCCAGTGGTCCACCGACCACCCCGAATTCCAGTTCCTTCCCCGCAAGTTCAAGATTGCCATTACCGGCAGCCCCAATGACCGCGCGGTGACGGCAGCCCATGACATCGGCCTGCGGCTGGTCAAGAATGACAAGGGCGAAGTGGGCTTTACCGTCCTCGTCGGCGGCGGCCTTGGCCGGACCCCGCTGATCGGTCAAATCGTCCGCGATTTCGTTCCCGTGGCCGATCTGCTGCCGTATGTCGAGGCGGTCCTGAGCGTCTACAACACGCTGGGCCGGCGCGACAACAAGTACAAGGCGCGCATCAAGATCACCCTGCATGAGACGGGGAAGGAAGAACTTTCCCGCATGATCGAAGAGCGTTTCGTCGAAATGCGGCGCCTGTTCGGCGGCAATGATCAGAAATTGCTGGCCGAGATCAAAGAGGCATTTGCCGCGCCCGCCTTCCGCAATGCGCCGACCGATGCCTTTGACGCCTTTTACAAGGCTGACCCGGTGTTCCGGTCATGGGCCGATACCAACCTGTCGGCGCATAAGAATGACCAGTATTCCATCGTCACGATCAGCATCAAGGCGCATGGCCAGACCCCGGGCGATGCCACCAGCGACCAGATGCGTCTGATGGCGGATCTGGCCGAGAAATACGGCCATGGTGAGCTGCGGATCAGCCACGAACAGAACGTCATCCTGCCGCATGTCCATAAATCGGACCTGCCGGGGATCCATGCCGCGCTGTCGCAAGCGCGCCTTGCCACCGCCAATGTCGGGCTGATTTCCGACATCATCGCCTGCCCCGGCATGGATTATTGCGCCCTTGCCACTGCGCGTTCGATCCCGATTGCCACCCAGATCGCTGAGCGGTTCAAGGCACTGGACCTTGAGCATGCGGTGGGGCCGCTGAAGATCAAGATCTCGGGCTGCATCAATGCCTGCGGCCATCACCATGTCGGCCATATCGGCATTCTGGGCCTCGACCGCGCGGGCGTCGAGAATTACCAGATCACGCTGGGCGGCGATGGCACCGAGCAGGCCGCCATTGGCGACAAGATGGGCCCCGGCTTTGCCTATGACGAAATCGTACCGGCGATTGAGCGGATCGTCCGCGCCTATCTGGAAATCCGGTCGGATGCGGGCGAGACCTTCCTGCAAACCGTCCGCCGCGCGGGGCTAGAGCCGTTCAAGGCCGCGCTTTACGGTGCCGAAGGCGAACGCGATGCCGCGTGACCTGCATCAAGGCGATGTGGCCGAGCGGGTGGCGGCGCTGAATGCGCGCTATCGCCACCACTCGGCGACGGCCGTGCTGGAACACAGCCTCAAGGATGATGATCTGGGGCGGGTGTCTCTGGTCTCGTCCTTTGGGGCGGAATCGGTGGTTCTGTTGCACCTCGTCTCGGTGATCGCGCCGGAAACGCCGGTGCTGTTCATCGACACGCGGATGCTGTTTCAGGAAACCCTCGATTATCAGCGCGAACTGGCGGAAAAGCTGCATCTTTGCGATGTGCGCACCATTCGCGCCAATCCGGTGCGGGTGAATTTCGAGGACCCGGACGGCACCCTGCACCAGTTCAGCACCGATGCCTGCTGCCATGTCCGCAAGGTCGAGCCGCTGGAACGGGCGCTGTCGGAATTCGATGGCTGGATCACCGGGCGCAAACGCTATCAGGGGACGACGCGCCAGACGGTCGAGTTCTTTGAGGCCGAGGGCGATCTGCGTATCAAGGTCAATCCGCTGGCCCATTGGGGGCGCGAGGATCTTGAGGAATACATGGTCAACAACCGCTTGCCCCGGCATCCGCTGGTGGCGCGCGGCTATCCGTCCATTGGCTGCGCGCCTTGCACCGGCTCGGTGAAACCGGGCGAGGATCCGCGTGCAGGCCGTTGGCGTGGCAGTGAAAAAACCGAATGCGGCATCCATTTCATCGATGGCAAGGCCGTTCGCATCAAGAAGGAGGACGCCGCATGAGCGTGATCGTCACCGATCAGGGGTTCCGGCCCGCTGAGCCCGTTTCCGCCGTGACCCTTGCCGATCTGGCAGCCCATCAGGGCGCGGTCGATCTGACCCATACCGATGATCCTGCCACCCTCGCCCCGGTGCTCGACGGGCTGCGCCTGATCCGCATCTCTTTCCCCGCCTTTTCCGATGGCCGCGCCTTTACCATCGCGCGGCGGCTGCGGATGATGGGCTATGCGGGCGAGTTGCGCGCCACCGGTCCGGTGATTGCCGACCAATATGCCATGGCGCGGCGCGTGGGGTTTGACTCGGTCGAAATCCCTGCGGAACTGGCCGCCCGCCAGCCGCAAGAGCAATGGGTGTTCCGCGCCGACTGGCAGGCGCATCACTATCAGGCCCGCCTCAGGGCCTGAACGGCGCCCTGCCGCCTTTCCTCTGACATGGATCAAAGCTAAAAGAAGGATGCCGGTTTAACCCGGTTGCAATTGTCATGACCGAAGCGACCCTGATGACCGACACCCCGAACCCGACCGCCAAGCCCGCCAAGCCCCACCTGCCCGACGCCGCCATCGTGACCGAGGTCACGCATTGGACCGACCGGCTGTTTTCCTTCCGGGTCGAGCGGCCCCGCTCGCTGCGCTTCCGCTCGGGTGAGTTCGTGATGATCGGCCTGTTGGGTGACAATGGCAAACCGCTGCTGCGCGCCTATTCCATCGCCTCGCCGGCCTGGGATGAGGGGCTGGAGTTTTACTCGATCAAGGTGCCGGATGGCCCGCTGACCAGCCGTCTGCAACATATCAAGGTGGGCGAAGAGATCATCCTGCGCCCGAAACCCGTGGGCACGCTGGTGCATGACGCGCTGCTGCCGGGCAAGCGGATCTGGTTTCTGGCCACCGGGACCGGCATCGCCCCCTTTGCCAGCCTGATGCGCGACCCAGAGACCTATGAGAAATACGATCAGGTCATCATGATGCACACCTGCCGCGAGGTGGCAGAGCTGGAATATGGCCGTCAACTGGTCGAAAGCCTTCAGGATGACCCGCTGATCGGCGAGATGGTGGCCGGCAAGTTACTTTATTATCCCACAACAACACGCGAAGATTTTCATCACAAAGGCCGGGTGACGGACAATCTTTCATCGGGTAAGGTCTTTCAGGATTTGAATTTGCCGCCGATGGACCCTGCGACCGACAGGGCGATGGTCTGTGGCAGCCTTGCCTTCAATGTTGATGTCAAGGCGATCCTCGAAGGCTTTGGCCTGCGCGAGGGGGCGAATTCCGATCCCAAGGAGTATGTGGTCGAAAAGGCCTTTGTGGGAGAGGGTATCTGATGCGTTTGACTCTACTGGCGGCGTGCCTTGCAATCGCCGCAACCTCGACGGCGGCGCAAGCCAAGCAATTGATCTATTTCCATAATGACAGCGCGCGCGCGATCAGCCAGATCGCGGTCTTCCCGCTTGTCAAAGGCAAGGTGGTGGACGATGTGCTGCAAACTGTCGAGGGGCCGATTGCGCCCGGGGCACGGATCAAGATCGACACACGGCTGACCCGCTGCGGCGAGGTTTCGGTCTGGGCGCGCTTTGCCGATGGCGAAGAGGTGACGGTTGCGGCCGATCTGTGCCAGTATCAGAACATTCGCGCCTTCGACTAAGAACCCGCGCGAAACCCGAATGCAAAAGGCCGCCCCGAAGGGCGGCCTTTGTCTTTGGCCGGTGGCTGCCGGATCACAGACCCAGCGCCGCTTTCACTTGGGTGATCACACCCTCGACCAGCACCGGGTTCGAG
>CALLZQ010000865.1 GCA_937858255.1 uncultured Tabrizicola sp. | reverse complement strand
TATGCGGTTCGGCCCAAGGGGCGAGGGGCAGATGGGATTGCAAAACGAGGCTCATGCCCCTCTCTACCCCGGATTTGCGGCCGGCCAAAGCCCTCCGGCGACATCAGGCGTCGCCAATGGCAAAGCCCGCCCCGGCACAGCGGCGAACCTGAGCCGACCCGTAACCGGAGCACCCCGATGTCCGAACCCTATGCCGCCCGCCGCAAGATCGACCCCAGCCGGGGCGCCACGCTGGGCGATGGCACGCCCAATGACAATGACCGGGTGGAAATCGGGCCGACGCAACTGGCCTTTGCCGAATGGCAGGCGGCGGGGCTGGACCTGCCCGACCTGACGCGGATGCGTGAGTACCGCTGGCGCCGGCTGACCGAGGCGCTGGTCGCCCGCGACATCGGCGGCCTGTTGATGTTCGACCCGCTGAACATCCGCTACGCCACCGACACCACCAACATGCAGCTTTGGAACAGCCACAACCCGTTCCGCGCCTGCCTCCTCTGCGCCGATGGGCATATGGTGGTCTGGGAATACAAGAACTCGCCCTTCCTCGTGACCTTCAACCCCTTGGTCGCCGAACTCCGCTCGGGGGCGACGTTCTTCTACAATGTCTGCGGCGACCAGACCCGGCAGGACGCCCAGAGTTTTGCCCGTCAGGTGGATGAGGTGATGCGCGCCCATGCGGGCGACAATCGCCGTCTGGCGGTGGACAAGATCATGATTCACGGCCTGCGCGCGCTGGAAGGGATCGGGTTTGAGGTGCTAGAGGGCGAAGAGGTCACCGAGCGGACCCGCGCGGTCAAGGGGCCGGATGAGATTCTGGCGATGCGCGCCGCCCATCACGCCTGCGAGGCGGCGATTGCCGAGATGGAGGCCTTTACCCGCGCCGAGGTGCCGCGCGGCGGGGTCAGCGAGGACGACATCTGGGCCGAGTTGCACAAGGGCAATATCCGCCGGGGGGGGGAGTGGAGCGAGACGCGTCGGCTGGCATCAGGCCCCCGCACTAACCCGTGGTTTCAGGAATGCGGGCCGCGACTGGTGCAGAACAACGAAATCGTCGCCTTCGATACCGATCTGATCGGCTGCTATGGCATCTGCATCGACATCAGCCGGACATGGTGGGTGGGCGATGCCCGGCCCTCAAACGCCATGATCAGCGCCATGCACCACGGCCTTGACCATATTCGCGAGAATATGGCGATGCTGCGCCCCGGCGTGACCATCCGCGAGTTGACCCATGGCGGGCACCAACTCGGCGCGCAGTATTGGCGGCAGAAATATTCCTGCAAGATGCATGGTGTCGGGCTTTGCGATGAATGGCCCTTTGTGCCCTATTCGGATGGCTGGGTGGACGGCGCCTTTGAGGTGGCGCTGGAGCCGGGGATGGTTCTGTGCGTCGAGGCGCTGGTCAGCCCCGAGGGTGGCGATTTCTCGATCAAGCTGGAGGATCAGGTGCTGATCACCGAGACCGGGCACGAGAATCTGACGCGTTACCCCTTTGACCCGCGCCTGATGGGTCACTGACCGCGCAGCACCGCCATCCGCCCCAGCTTGACCATCAGCAGCGCCCACGGGGCCGCATGCAGCACAAGGTCAAAGATATCGACCGGGCGCACCAGCGTGCCCTGCGCCAGCATCCGTAGCTTTTCCAGCAGATGCGGCTCGGGCACGAAAGGCGCAAGACCCAGTGTCAGGGCGGCAAGGATGACAAAGGTCAGCGGGATCTGGTCGATGAAAGACATGCAAACTCCTGGGCTGCGGCCCGGGTAGCATACATTCCAAGTCGTGCATATGGTAAAGTGGCGCGGTTGACGGGGCTCGAACCCGCGACCCCCGGCGTGACAGGCCGGTA
>CALLZQ010000864.1 GCA_937858255.1 uncultured Tabrizicola sp. | reverse complement strand
ATGCCGGGACATGGGCGCGGGTGACGCCCTTGCGCCGGGTTGGCACGCCCGAAGATATTGCCGGGCCGGTGGTGTTCTTGTGCAGCGACGCGGCGAGCTTTGTGACCGGGCAGACGCTGTGGGTCGATGGCGGCGTATTTTCGCAGGCCACATGGCCCTATGATCTGGAAGATTGAACGCGCTTTGTCGCTGGGCCTGCGGATTTCCGGTGACGCGCGCTTGTTTGTGTGCCTACAATTTCCCTGCTCCCAACCTTGAGTCCTGAGGTTTGCCATGACCCGTCACGACCCCGCCCTCTCTGCCCTTGCCGAATTGCGCGCCAATGTCTCGGTCCCGTTTGAGCGGGCGCGGGCGATGCCGAAATCGGTCTATACCTCGCCCGAA
This sequence comes from uncultured Tabrizicola sp., assembly GCA_937858255.1. GTDB lineage: Bacteria > Pseudomonadota > Alphaproteobacteria > Rhodobacterales > Rhodobacteraceae > Pseudotabrizicola. The sequence goes on along the minus strand of CALLZQ010000864.1, from coordinate 1,326 downwards.
TTCGCGGCGCTGGAAGAGCGCCACATCTTTGCCCGGGAATGGCTTTGTGCGGGCCGGGCCGAGGCTTTGCCGAACCCCGGTGATTATCTGACGATGGAGATCGGCGGAGGGCCGATCATCATCCTGCGCGACCGCGAGGGGGTGTTGCGGGGCCTGTCGAATGTCTGCCGCCACCGGATGAGCACGCTGCTGGAGGGGCGGGGGAATGTGCGCTCGATCGTCTGCCCCTATCACGCCTGGACCTATAATCTTGACGGCAGTCTGCGCGGGGCGCCGGCGATGGGGCTGAACGAGGGGTTTTGCAAGGAAGATGTGAAGCTGCCGAAGGTGCGGGTGGAAAACTGGCTGGGTTGGATCATGGTCACGCTGAACCCGGATGCGCCGCCCCCGCAAGAGGCGCTGGCCGATGTGGAAAAGCTGGTCGGCTATCTGGATATGGGGTCCTATGTCGAGGCGTTCCGCGAGGAGTTCCACTGGGACACCAACTGGAAGGTTCTGGCCGAGAATTTCATGGAGAGTTATCATCTGCCGGTCTGCCACGAAGGCACGATCGGTGGCACCGTTGATCTGATGAAGATGACCTGCCCGGAAGGCTTTCCTGCCTTTAACTATCACTACATCATGAAGAATGACAGCTTGCCGCTGACGCTCGCCCATCCGTCGAACACCACGCTGGTGGGCGATCAGCGGCGGATTACCTGGCTCTTGTCGATCTATCCGGCGCTGCTGATCACGCTGACGCCGGGGTATTTCTGGTATCTGAGCCTGACGCCCGATGGGCCGGGTCGGGTGCGGGTATTGTTTGGCGGCGGGATGGCGGCGGATTGGGCGGCCGACCCCGAGGCCGAGGCGCATTTCGGCGCGCTGAAGGCACTGCTTGACGATGTGAATGTCGAGGACAAGGGCTGTGTCGAGCGGGTCTACCGGGGCCTTTGCGCCGATCTGTCGGCGCCGGGGTCCTTGAGCCATCTGGAGCGGCCGAATTTCGAATTCGCGCAATATATCGCCGGGCGTATGCCGGGCTGAGGGGCTTGTCGCCGCCCTCGGGGACGCTAGCATTAGGCCATGTCTGATCCGCAGCACCCCCCCGTCCTGATCGTCGCCCATGGCCAGCCCTCGGATCCTGCCCCGGCGGCGGCGGAAATCGCCTTGCTGGCCGGGCGCGTTTCCCGTCATTTGCCGGGCTGGCCCGTCGGTTCTGTCACGCTGGCCGAGCCGGGGGCGCTGGCCGAGGCGGTGGCGCGCATGGGGCCGGGCGGGCTGGTATTCCCGGTGTTCATGGCGGGGGGGGGGGTCCCCGCGGGCGAGCTTCCGGGCCGCGCTGGG
>CALLZQ010000863.1 GCA_937858255.1 uncultured Tabrizicola sp. | reverse complement strand
CCCCCCCCGGCAAGACCGGGCCCGCCCGCCCCCCCCAGCCCCGCCCCCCCCCGGCACCCCCCCCCCCCGGGGCCCCCCCCGCCGTCATGATCGCGCCCGCCTGATCGGGGTATTTGTCTGCCAACTCCAACCCCGCGCCGCCGATCAGCATCCCGGCACCGATCAGCGCCAGTGCATTGCCGATCATCCGCACCATCTCACCACCCTTGGCGAGGATGACCAGCCCGAGGATCAGCAGCAGCGTCCCCGACACTGCCACCGCCGTCGCATCGGCCAGCCAAAAGATCATCCCCCCCGTCGCGGCGATGATCCCCGCAGACAGCAGCGTGTTGATGGCCAGCGTGACGGCAAGGCCGCGCGCCCGCACCTCAATCTCGCGCGCTTGCGCCTCGGTAATCACCCCGTCCGCAACGAGGCTTCGGGTATCGGCAAGGCTGTGCATCTGTCACCTCCGGGGGCGCGTTTGCCACAGTATCCGCTGCCTGTGGCGCGGTTTCAACGTCACGAAAACCTGCCCTTCCGCAAATGAAAAAGGCCCCGGTTTCGTCAACCGGGGCCTTCCTCTCGGGCGGTTGCCTCAGTTCGGCGCCTTGGCAAAGCGCAGATAGGGCAGCTTGATGTCCAGATCGCCGTATTTGGCCTTGGCCTGCTCATCGGTCAGGGCGAGGGCCACGATCACATCCTGACCGGGCTGCCAGTTGGCCGGGGTGGCCAGCGGCACGCCATCGGTCTGACGTACGGCGTCCAGTGCCCGCGGGATTTCGGCAAAGCTGCGGCCCTCCGACATCGGATAAGACATGGTCAGGCGCACTTTCTTGTCCGGGCCGATGATATAGACGGTGCGGACAGTCGCGGTATTGGCCGGGGTGCGGCCCTCGGTCGGCAGGTAGTAATCGGCGGGCAGCATGTCATAAGCCTTGGCGACCGACAGGCTGGTATCGTCGATGATCGGGAAGTCGGCGGCGCTGCCGCCAAAGGCCTCGATATCGCGCTTCCACTTCTGATGGTCAGCCACCGAGTCGACCGAAACGCCGATCACCTTGGTGTTGCGCTTTTTCCACTCGGCGGCCAGTTGAGCAACTGCGCCGAATTCCGTGGTGCAAACCGGGGTAAAGTCGCGCGGATGGCTGAAAATGATGCCATAGCCATCACCCAGCCATTCGTGAAAGTTGATGGTGCCGGCGGTGGATTCGGCGGTGAAATCCGGGGCGGTGTCGTTGATGCGAACGGACATTCCATGGCTCTCCTTTGCTGTTGGGCAAGAGATAGGCGATTGCGCGCCCAAGTGCATCCCCCCAAAGCGACGCGGGCGGAAAAGGGCGATTTGTCCTTGGCGCCTCCCGCATGCGCGACACTGTCCTGCCCTTCCCCGCGCCGACAGTCGGTCATTCTGCCCGATTGCCCGGCAAACCGGAGCGTTTCCCGACCCTAGCATGTCGGAGTTGTGGTTGCAGGTCATCAACCGGCCTGCCAGAATATGATCAAATTAAATCAGGAGCCGCAGATGCTTGAGAAACGCCAGTTCTATATCAACGGCAAGTGGGTGGCGCCTGCCGCCGCGCGCGATCATCTGGTGATCAATCCCTCGACCGAAGAGGCCTGCGCGGTGATCAGTCTTGGCGATCAGGCCGATACCGATGCCGCCGTTGCCGCCGCCAAGGCCGCCTTCCCTGCCTGGGCCGCCACCCCCCCGGCTGAACGGGCACGTCTGGTGCGTGCGATCCTCGATCAATATGAGGCGCGGCTTCAGGAATTCGCCGAGGCCATCGCCATGGAGATGGGCGCGCCGATTGATTTCGCGCTGTCGGATCAGGCGCCCTGCCTGCCGTGGCATACCGAGAATTTCCTGAAGGCTTTTGAAACGCTGGAATGGGTGCGCCCGCTGAACCCCGCAACCCCCAAGGATCAGCCGCAACCGGCGGTCGCCCTCGAACCGCTGGGCGTGGTCGGGCTGATCACCCCCTGGAACTGGCCGGTCAACCAGATCGCGCTCAAGGCGATTCCGGCGATGCTGGCGGGGTGCACCTGTGTGCTGAAACCCTCGGAAGAAAGCCCGCTGAACGCGATGCTCTTTGCCGAGTTCTGCCATGATGCGGGCATTCCGCCGGGGGTGTTCAACCTGGTGAATGGCGATGGTGCCGGGGTGGGCAGCCAGCTTTCGGTGCATCCCGATGTCGAGATGATCTCTTTCACCGGCTCGACCCGGGCCGGGCGGGCGATCAGCAAGGCCGCCGCCGAGAGCCTGAAGCGTGTGACGCTGGAACTGGGCGGCAAGGGGGCCAACCTGCTGTTCGCCGATGCCGATGACAAGGCGGTGGAACGCTCGGTTCTGCGGATGATGGAAAACACCGGGCAATCCTGCAACGCCCCCTCGCGTTTGCTGGTGGAACGCGCGGTCTATGATCAGACCATCGCCAAAGCGGTCGAGGTCGCCGAAACGATCAAGGTCGGCCCGGCCCATGAACAGGGGCCGCATATCGGCCCGGTGGTCAACAAACGGCAGTGGGACCAGATTCAGGGCTATATCCAGAAAGGGATTGATGAGGGTGCGCGCCTTGTCACCGGCGGGCCGGGTCTGCCGGATGGGTTCAACCGGGGCTTCTATGTCAAACCGACGATCTTTGCCGATGTGACCCCCGGCATGACCATCGAAAGGGAAGAGATCTTTGGCCCCGTCCTGTGCCTCATCCCCTTTGAGACCGAGGAAGAGGCGGTGCGTATTGCCAATGACACCCCCTATGGGCTGACCAACTATGTTCAGACCGGCGACCCGGCCCGGGCCAACCGGCTGGGCCACCGGCTCAAATCCGGGATGGTCGAGATGAACGGCAAGCCCCGAGGCGCCGGGTCATTCTTTGGCGGGGTCAAGCAGTCCGGCCGCGCGCGAGAGGGCGGGATCTGGGGGATTGAGGAGTTCCTCGAACCAAAGGGGATCTCGGGCTATGACTTCTCGGTCAAGCTGGCGGCGGAATAGGGACGCTTCTGCCGCGGCGGCGATCCGATAAATGAAATCAATGGGTTAGGGTTTCACCTTAACCCATTGAAATTTGCTGCCCTGAAACGCCGCTAAGAACCGAGCGGCGCCGGGGAAAACAGCACGCCGAACTGTTCGCACCAGACCACGACCGAGCGATAGCGGCTAAGGTCGGTGCCGGCGGGAATGCGATAACTTTGATCGCCAATATTGCCCCGCAACGGGCCAAGCGAAATCCACTTGCCCCCCGTCACATCGCCCGCCTTGGCCGGATCGGGGTGATCAGACAGCCACAACTCAAGATCCGGGCCATTGGTCACGGCAAATTCGGAAAGCTGCACTTCGACCCCGCCATCGGACAGGGCGACGATCCGGGCAAGGCCCGCCCCCTTGTGTACGGCATCGGCATCGCGGAACCGCCCCTCGGCAATGGTCATCGCGCCAGCGCCGCGCGCCAGATCCTCGGCCACCACCCGGTCGATCCAGAGCGGCGAGGCCAGATACCACAGCACCGCGCCCGTCACTGCACCAATAAGGAAACTTGGCACAGCGATCATCAGAATGCGTTTCATCCGTCCCTCCGGCTTCAGACCGGTACAGAGTTGTCTGATCCGCCCGACCGATCAACCGCTAAATCGGCAGGGGTCAAAGGTCGAAATGCGCAAAGACCGGCGCATGATCCGAAGGCTGGTCCCAACCGCGCGCAGCCCGCAGGATACGGCTGGAATGGGCAGCACCGGCGATATCGGGCGTGGCCCAAATGTGATCGAGACGCCGCCCCTTATCCGCCGCATCCCAGTCAGGCGAGCGATAGGACCACCAGCTATAGAGCAGACCACTGGGAATATCCTGCCGGGTGATATCGACCCAATTGCCGGCCTCTTGGGCCTGCGCCAGATGCTCGACCTCAATCGGGGTGTGGCTAACGATTTTCAAAAGCTGCTTGTGGTTCCACACATCATCTTCGCGCGGGGCGATGTTCAGATCGCCGACAAGGATCGCCTTTTGCGGTTTGGCCGCGTGAAAATCATCGCGCAGATGGGTCAGGAAATCGAGCTTTTGGCCGAATTTCTCATTCACCTCGCGGTCAGGAATATCGCCGCCCGCCGGCACATAGCAGTTATGAATGGTCACGCCATTTTCCAGCCGTGCCGCCACATGGCGCGCATGGCCCAGATTGGCCCAATCGGTTGAACCGGCATCTGTCAGCGGCAGCTTGGACAGGATCGCCACGCCGTTATAGCCCTTTTGCCCGCGCGCGACGATGTGGATGTAGCCAAGCGCCCGAAACTGATCGAGCGGGATTTTTTCAACCGGGCTTTTGCATTCTTGCAGGCAGAGAATATCCGGCACTTCCTCGGCCATCAGACGGGCCACCAACCCCTCACGCAGACGGACCGAGTTGATGTTCCATGTGGCAAGGGTAAAGGGCATTGCTGTCTCCTCGTGGCTGCACGGCGAACCTATCGCGTTCCATCGGCGATTGCCAACGGCAGGTAGGGACGCGCCGGACAAAAAAAGACCCGGGGAAAGCCCGGGCCAGGTCCAACAGGGAGGTATCGAAAGAATGCAATTCACATGCCAAGGGTTCCTTGACCTGAATCAAATATCTCAGATATCGCGTTGGGGGCCGTTCGGTGGGGCACCAAAAAAGAGGCCGGGCATAAGCCCGGCCAGGTCCAACAGGGAGGTTCCATGTCATAACCCCGACATGGAAAGGGGAAGTAATGTCACAAATCTCTCATATGAAAGTATATGAAAGATGAATACGGCAACAATAGGACCTTAGGCCACCAGGCGATATCCGCCGCTCTCTGTGACCAAAATGCGCGCATTCGAGGGATCGGGCTCGATTTTCTGGCGCAACCGGTAGATGTGCGTTTCAAGCGTATGGGTGGTGACGCCCGCATTATAGCCCCAGACCTCATGCAAGAGGATGTCGCGAGCCACAACCCCGGATTGCGCCCGGTAGAGGAATTTCAGGATATTCGTCTCTTTCTCGGTCAGGCGAATCTTCTTCTCACGCTCATCCAGCAGCAGTTTTTGCGCCGGGCGGAAGGTATAGGGGCCAAGCTGGAAGACGGCATCCTCGGACTGCTCATGCTGGCGCAGTTGCGCGCGGATACGGGCAAGAAGGACCGGAAACTTGAAGGGCTTGGTCACATAGTCATTCGCACCGGCATCGAGGCCCAGAATGGTATCGGCATCGCTGTCATGGCCTGTCAGCATCAGGATCGGGCATTTGACGCCTGCCTTGCGCATCCGCCGGCACAGCTCGCGCCCGTCGGTGTCGGGCAGGCCCACGTCGAGGATCACCAGATCGTAAACAGCCGCGCGGGCCTTTTCCATGCCCTCGGCGCCGTTGCCGGCCTCGAAGACATCGAAATCCTCGGTCATCACCAGTTGTTCCGACAGCGCCTCGCGCAGGTCGTCGTCGTCATCCACCAGAAGTATCTTGCGCAGTTGGGCCATCGTTGCCTCCGTGCCTTGGTCTCGTGTGTCGTTGGATCACAGATGCGCGCCGATCACGCATGCCGCAAGAATTGCAACGGAGGGCTCACGCGCTCGTGTCGGATGTCCGGGGTATGTTTCAATTCCGTCATGCTGCGGCTATGACGG
>CALLZQ010000862.1 GCA_937858255.1 uncultured Tabrizicola sp. | reverse complement strand
ATCGAGGCGCAGCCCTCGGGCGAGATCACCGAATAGATCGAATGTTCCAGCATCGCCACCCGGTTGGCGCTGGCAAAGGCCACCGCCCCGCCCGAGCCGCCCTCACCGATGACGATGGAAATCAGCGGCACGCCGATCTCCAGACATTTCTGGGTGCTGCGGGCAATCGCCTCGGACTGGCCGCGTTCCTCGGCACCCTTGCCGGGATAGGCACCGGGCGTATCCACCAGCGCGATGACCGGCAGGCGGAAACGGTCGGCCATATCCATCAGCCGGATCGCCTTGCGATAACCCTCGGGTCGCGCCATACCGAAATTGCGCTCGATCCGGCTTTTGGTGTCATTGCCCTTTTCATGGCCCAGCACCATGACCGGCTGATCGTTGAACCGGGCGATCCCGCCCATCACGGCGTGATCCTCGGCAAAGTTCCGGTCGCCGGCAAGCGGGGTGAATTCGGTGAACAGCGCGTCGATATAGTCCTTGCAATGCGGGCGGTCAGGATGACGTGCCACCTGACATTTCCGCCAGGGCGTCAGATCCTTGTACAGATCGCGCAACATCGTCTCGGCCTTGCGGTCCAGCGCCTCGGCCTCTTTGCCCACATCCATCCCGGGATTGCCGCGCGCCATGGCCCGCAGTTCTTCGGCCTTGCCTTCGATCTCGGCGAGGGGCTTTTCGAATTCCAGGTAGTTCATGGCAGGGCTCCCGCAATGCTTGGCCCTATATGGCCTTGCCAGCGACAGGATGCAACTCGGCAAGCATCCCAATTCGCGGCAGGGGGCGGGCAGGCGCCACAAACAGCAGCGCCCCGTGGCCGGGCCACGGGGCGTGCTTCCTCCCCAGTTGCCGCGAGGGGCCTCCTCTCCCCTGGGTCGCGGCGCGGGTATCTTTTTCAGGCTGCCCAACATAGGGCGCCCAGACGGCGGCAAACTGCCCGCAAACCGGGCAGTCTGTCAACGATTCACTTCACGATGCCGCGATCAACTCGGCCTGACGTACGATGACTTCGGCCTGCTTGATGCTGGCGATGTCGACGAGCCGGCCCTTGTAGACCGTTGCCCCCTCGCCACGGGCCTTGGCCTCTTCCATCGCCTTCAGGATCTCGCGCGCCTCGGCGACCGCTGCCGCCGACGGGGTAAAGACCTCATTGGCGATGGCCACCTGCTTGGGGTGGATCGCCCATTTGCCGACCATACCCAAAGTGGCCGAGCGCAGGGCCTGCGCGCGGAAGCCTTCATCATCCGAGAAATCGCCAAAGGGGCCGTCCACAGGCAAAACGCCATGGGTCCGGCAGGCCGCAACAATCGCCGCTTGCGCCCAATGCCACGGGTCAGACCAATGCTTCACCCCTTCGCGCAGCATATAGTAGTTTTCCTGCGTGCCGCCGATGCCGGTGGTCTGCATCCCCATGCTGGCAGCGAAATCGGCGGCGCCAAGGCTCATCGCCTCAAGGCGCGGCGAGGAGGCGGCGATTTCCTCGACATGGGCAATGCCGGCGGCGCTCTCGATGCCCGCCCCCCCCGCCGTCCCCAGCGCATCCACTGCATAGACATCTGCCGCCAAACCGCCCTTGGGGATCATGATCTGATCCAGACGGTCACCCGCCTGTTCCAGCAGATCCACCACATCGCGATACCAGAAGGGCGTATCCAGACCATTGATGCGCACTGAAAGCGTCTTTTTGCCCCAGTCGATCTCATTCACTGCCTGAATGATATTGGCACGGGCCTGCACCTTGTCCGAGGGAGCGACCGAATCTTCCAGATCAAGGTTGATCACATCTGCGGCGCTGCCGGCCATCTTTTCAAAGATCGCAGGGCGCGAGCCCGGGCCAAAGAGCTGGCAACGGTTCGGACGGGCGGGGGCGGGCGGCTGGATGCGAAAGCTCATCTCAATCCTCTTCGCAAGGAAATTTCACGACTCTAGGCGCATTGGTTAGATTATTGCGCTGCGCCTTGCAATAGCGCCTTTGCATGTGCAGCAAAATGCATGGATTATCGACCGTACCCGACGCCGCCGCTGCCCTGCGCGGCCCTGTGTGATCTTGACGGCCCGCCCCAGTTGGCCCAAGACCCTCGGCACGCCGGCCCGGTCGTCCACCGGGCCTTATCCGCCACAGCCGAACCCGGGGACCACCATGAGCCGCATCGTCTATGTCAATGGAGATTATCTGCCCGAGGCCGAGGCGCGCGTCTCGGTGTTCGACCGGGGCTTTCTGATGGCCGATGGCGTTTACGAAGTGACTTCGGTGCTGGATGGCAAGCTGATCGATTTTGACGGGCATTGCATCCGCCTTGGCCGCTCGCTGAGCGAACTGGAAATGAAAAATCCCCACAGCAATGCCGAATGGCTGGATATCTTTCGCGAAATTGTCGCCCGTAACGGGGTGGTTGACGGGATGGTTTACCTGCAAGTGACGCGCGGCAACCCCGGGGATCGCGACTTTGCCTATCCCTCGGCTGAAGTTGAGCCGACGGTCGTGCTGTTCACCCAGTCCAAGCCCGGCCTCGCCGACAGCCCGGCGGCCAAGACCGGCTGGAAAGTCATCTCGGTTCCCGATGTCCGCTGGGGCCGCCGCGACATCAAGACGGTGCAACTGCTCTACCCCTCGATGGCCAAGATGATGGCGAAAAAGGCCGGTGTCGACGATGCCTGGCTGGTCGAGGATGGGTTCGTGACCGAGGGCACCTCGAACAACGCCTATATCGTCAAGGGCAACAAGATCATTACCCGCGCCCTGTCGCATGACATCCTGCACGGGATCACCCGCGCCTCGGTGCTGCGGTTCGCCAAGGAAGCGCAGTTTGAGGTCGAAGAGCGCAACTTCACCATCGAAGAGGCGCAAGAGGCCGATGAGGCCTTTATCACCTCGGCCTCGGCCTTTGTGATGCCGGTGGTCGAGATTGACGGCGCCGCCATCGGCACCGGCAAGCCGGGCAATGCGGCGGCGCGGATGCGGGAAATCTATCTGGACGAGATGCGCAAGAACGCACTCTGAGACTCAAGGGTCAGCGGGGGTCAGGGGGCATCCGCCCCCTGCCTTATTCCTTGGGCGTGCCGACATTCTGCGCGAAGGACATCGCGAAATCGGCCTTTTGCTGCGCACTGGCCTCGGTCTGATTTTGGGCCACCCAATCGGCATAGGGCATGCCGTAGACGATTTCGCGCGCCTCATCCTTGCCCATCTCGATGCCCCTGGCATTTGCCGCCTCTTGATACCAGCGGCTCAGGCAGTTGCGGCAGAACCCGCCAAGGTTCATCAGGTCGATATTCTGCACATCGGTGCGCTTTTCCATCAGGTGATGGATCAGCGTGCGAAAGGCCGCCGCCTCAAGTTCGGTACGGGTCTGGTCGTCAATCTGGGCCATGGGCTTCTCCTTATCAGGAGAAGATGGCCCAGCTTGACGGCAGGCTCAAGGTCGAGACGGTCGCACTCAGGCCGCGCGTACCTGAATGTTGGTGGCGATGATCGGCTCTAGATCTGGGTCGTCTTCCAGATTTACCTGGCTGCCGACCAGTCGGAGGGCACTGGCGTTGACCCCCTCGATGGTTGCAAGCAGACGCGCCCCCAGCATCACCTGAACGCCACCAGTGACATTTTGCAGCGTAACCCCGCCCAGAGGATCGGTCGCGGGCGCGACAACGGCATCTGCCGTCAGGAACAGAATGTCCATCTGATCCTGCGCCAGGTTGAAATCGGTGACAGTCACCGGCTCGTCACCGGTCAGATCCGCAAACAGATGATCCGCACCGACGCCGAGCGTCACTTCGGCACTGCTCCAGGTTACGACAGTATCATCACCTGCACCGGCATTAACCTCATTGACGGCATCGCCCTCGACACGGATGAAATCATTGCCGGACCCGCCATAGAGATTGCCGCCGCCAAAGATCGAGTCTGCCCCAGCGCCACCGGAGAGCCAGCCTGCCCCATAAAGCAGGCCGTTGCCATTATCGCCTTCGAGGCTGTCTTCGCCGCCGCCGCCGTAAAGGATATCGCTGCCGTCACCGCCGAAAAGCGTGTCGTCCCCCAGCACACCATTCAAACCATCCGGGCCTGTCGTGCCACGCATCAGGTCGTCGCCATTGGTGCCGACGCGCATGAAATCAAGACTTGTCACCGGCAGGATGCGGATGTCTTCCATGTCGATATCGGCCGGCGCCACGCCCGCGAGGAAGCAGACATCCCGCCCCGCGGCGGAAATCATCGTCCCCCCATCAAGGGCGCGGATCGCTATATCCGGGCCCGGCCCAAAATCGCTGAGCGACAGGATCAGTTGGTCGGTTGTGGGGACGTAATCTTCTACCCGCGCCACCCCGGCCTCCAGATCGTAATCGGCATGGACGATCAGGCTGTCAGCACCCTCGCCACCGATCAGCGTATCATTCGCATCGCCTTGCAGAGAGTCGTTGCCAAAGCCGCCATTCAGCACCGAGCCGGATGTGTCGCCCGAGTCGGGGGCATAAGACACAAGTGTGTCATTGCCGGCGCCACCGATCAGCACATCCGCACCGGCACCTGTGTTAATCAGGTCATTGCCTGAGCCGCCGTAGACCACGTCATCCCCCGAACCCAGAGAGATGACATCATCACCGCCCATGCCGGAAACCGTGTGCCCACTTGCGGAATTCAGGCCGAAAACAAGATCAGCGCCCGTTCCCAAAAGCACACGATCCGACCCGGCCTCGGCCCCGATGGCAACCGTGTCATTGCCCCCGCCGGCGTTCACGAAAT
>CALLZQ010000861.1 GCA_937858255.1 uncultured Tabrizicola sp. | reverse complement strand
CGGGAAAAGCTGCGATTTCCGGCTTGTGCCGCCCGCGAATATCGTTATGTATCGCCCCGTGTCGGGCCGTAGCGCAGCCTGGTTAGCGCGTCCGTCTGGGGGGCGGGAGGTCGTGAGTTCGAATCTCACCGGCCCGACCATTACGAAAAACGCCCGCTTGGCCCCGTGCCGGGCGGGCGTTTTTCTTACGCGGATCTAGGGAGGCCCTGATGAGCACCACCGGCGTTTTGCCTGCACAGGCCCTGCGCGAGATGATTGCGCGCGGCGAGATCACGGCCAACCCGGCCATTCTGCCCGCACAGGTTCAGCCCGCCAGCCTTGATCTGCGGCTGGGGACCGTGGCCTATCGCGTCCGCGCCTCGTTTCTTGCCGGCAAGGGGCGCCGCGTGGCCGAGCGTCTGGCCGAATTCGAGATGCACAAGATCGACCTGACCGATGGCGCGGTGCTGGAAAAGGGCTGCGTCTATGTGATTCCCCTGATGGAGGGGCTGCGCCTGCCGCCGGGCCTGTCGGCTGTGGCCAATGCCAAATCCCCGACCGGGCGGCTGGATCTGTTGACCCGCACCATCACCGATGGCGGTACCGAATTCGACCGCATTCCTGACGGCTACGATGGCCCGCTTTATGCCGAGGTCTGCCCCCGGTCGTTTTCCGTTCTGGTGCGGCCCGGTCAACGGCTGAACCAGATCCGCTTTCGCAGCGGGCAGGCGGTGTTGTCCGATGCCGATCTGGCGGCGCTGCACGCGGCTGAGCCACTGGTCGATGGCAAGGCGGTGATTTCTGAGGGGCTGGGCTTTTCCGTCGATCTGCGCCCGCGCGCAGGCGATCTGGTCGGCTATCGGGCAAAACCCCATGCCGGGGTGATCGACCTTGACCGGATCGGCCATTACCCGGCCGCCGAATTCTGGGAAGAGATCCGCACCACCTCGGGTCAGATCATCCTTGACCCCGGCGCCTTCTATATCCTCGTCAGCCAAGAGGCGGTGACGATCCCCCCCGATTATGCTGCCGAAATGGCGCCCTATCTGGCGATGGTGGGCGAGTTCCGCGTACATTACGCCGGTTTTTTCGACCCCGGTTTCGGCCATGCGGCGGCAGGCGGTGCCGGTTCGCGCGGGGTGCTGGAGGTGCGCTGCCACGAAGCACCCTTTGTCCTTGAACATGGGCAGGTCGTGGGCCGTCTGGTCTATGAACGCATGGCCGAGCGGCCCGATGCGCTCTATGGCGAGCGCATCGCCTCGAATTACCAAGGTCAGGGCCTGAAACTCGCCAAGCAGTTCCGCTGATTACTCCAACCGCGCCGGGAACCCCTCGGCCCGCAGATCGGTCTTGAGCAAATCCTCCAGCAGCCGGGCAATTTCCGGCGATTGGGCATGCCCCCCATAGGCCGCCTTGGCCGCCACATAGGTCTGATGCGTCATCGAGGCCAGATCCAGCGGCACGCCGAATTCCTTGCCGAACCCCAGCGCAAAGCCCAAATCCTTCAGCGCCAGATCGATGTTGAAAGCGATGTCATAACTGCCGTTCAGGATCAGCGCCCCTTCGGTTTCATGCACGAAAGAGGTGCCGGACGAGGCCGCGATGGCATGCCATGCCTGACCCAGATCAAGGCCCCCGCGCTTGGCCAGCATCAGCGCCTCGGCCGAGGCCTTGAGATGGATGAAGGCCAGCATATTGGTAATCACCTTGATAATCGCTGCCGACCCCAACGGCCCCATATGGAACAGCCGGTTGCCGATCGCCTCCAGCGCCGGGCGATGCGCCTCGCACAGCGCCTTGTCGCCGCCCATCAGCACCGTGATCTCGCCCCGCGCCGCCAGATGCACGCCGCCCGTCACCGGCGCCTCGATCATCTGGATGCCGCTTTCCGCGGCCAGCCCCGCCAGACGCAAAATGTCATCGCGGCTGAGGGTCGAGTTTTCGATCCAGACCGCGCCCGGCTTCATCTCGGGCAGGATCTGGGCCAGCACCGCCTCGCTCACCGCAGGAGAGGGCAGGCAGGTAAAGACATGGTCTGCCTGCGCCGCCACCTCGGCCGGAGAGGCGGCGACGATGCCGCCCATCGCCCGGTGCCGTTCCGCCAAAGTCAGGTCGCGGTCATAGACCACCACCTCAAACCCGCGCCGCAAGAGGCTGGCCGCCAGATGGCCGCCCAGATTGCCCAGACCAATATAGCCGTAACGCATCGCGTCCCCCTTCAGCGGAAGTAGATGTTGAATTTCTGCCGGATCGCCGCGTCCAGATCGGCCGGGATCTGGCATTCGCCGCGCGCGAGGATCTCATGCTTGCGGCGGATCGCCTGATCCAAGAGCTTGGGCCGCCCGGCCTCGACCCATTCCTTTGGGCTCATCCGGTTGCCAAGGCTGGGATAGACATATTCTGTCTGCATCAGCCGCAATGTCTGATCCGAGCCGAGGTAATGCCCCGGCCCACCCATGCAGACCTCGCGCATCGCCTCGATGCTGGTCGATTCGTCGGTGACATCAATGCCGCGCACACAACGCATCACCTGCCCCAGAATGTCATCGCCCAGGATCAGGCTTTCGAGGCAAAAGCCCAGCAGCGAGGCATGCATCCCCACCGACTCATAGACCATGTTCAGGCCCGAGAGGCCGGCCAGCACATTGGTAATCGCCTGTTCCCAGCCGGCCTGCATATCCGGCAGTTTGCTGTCCGAAATCCCCGCCGCCGCCCCGCCGGGCAGGCCATAAAACCGGTGCATCTGCGCGCAGCCGGCGGTCAGCAACGCCTGTTCGGCCGAGCCGCCCGACATGGCCCCGGTGCGCAGATCGCTGACAAAAGGCCAGGTGCCAAAGATCGCCGGTGCCCCGGGTTGAATGGCATTCACATAGACCACGCCCGCCAGGCATTCCGCCACCGCCTGCACAATGGCCAGCGCAATCGGCGCCGGTGCCGTCGCCCCCGCCTGCCCGGCGGAAAGCAAGAGAACCGGCATCCCCCGCCGCACGCAATCCTCCATCACCCGACAGGATTCCTCGGCGAATTTCATCGGCGGCACGACGAAACAGTTCGAGTTCGAGACAAAGGGCCGCGCCCGCCACGCGGCCTCGCCCCCCGCAACCATGTGGAGCAGATCGAAACACCCCGCCACATGCGAAGGGTCTGAGAAACTGGTCCCCACATGCTTTTTGGTGCCCGAAAGGCAGGCGTAAAGCGTGTTGATATCCATCTCGAAATTATCGACCACATCGCGGCAGACCATGGCGCGCTGAAAGAAATGCACATTGTCCAGCGCCTGGGTGATCCGCGCCGCGTCATAGAGATCCTGCGCGGTGGAATCGCGATAGGTATCGGTTTCCAGATCGACCACATGCACCGCCGCCCCCGCAGTGCCGAAATGCACGCGGCTGCCCGACAGATGCAGATCGTGGCGCGGATCGCGGGCATGCAGCGTCAGATCCCGGCAGGCCTTGGCCAGCATATCCTCGACCAAAGCCCGCGGAAAGCGGCTGCGCCCGTCCGCCCCCTGGATCCCCCCTGCCCCGGTCAGGATCTCGACGCCCGAGGCCGGCGCATTCGACAACCCGATCTGCTCCAGCGCATCGAGCGCCGCCTGATGGATCCGCGCCACCCCCGCCGTATCCAGCGGGCTGTAACGCCCCCCCTCCATCCCCGGCCGGATCGGCCGCATTGCCTCGGACAGGGGCGCCGCCCGCGCCGCCACCCGCGCCTCGCGCCCGCCAGCCCGCCGCGCCCGTGCCGGCGCACACATCTCGCTCTCGTCGCTCATCTGCCTGTCGCCTTCATCTGTTCAAATTCGCCTTGGGGTGAGGGGTTCGCCCGCAGTCATCCGCGCAGCCGTTCGCCCTTCGGGTCGTACATCGGCGCCAAGGATGCCTCGGCCGGATAGCGCCGCCCGGCAATCTCGATCTCATAGCGCGACGCCAGAACCTCGGCCTCACTCTCGCCCGCGCAGGGCACATAGCCCATCGCCACCGCCCCACCCAGCGCATGGCCATAGCTGCCGCTGGTCACTGGCCCGATGATCTGCCCGTCACGCACGATCGCCTCATTATGGAAAATCGCCGCTGCCGGATCGCGGACAAGGAACTGCACCATCCGCCGGCTCAGCCCCGCCTCGGCCTTGCGCAAGACCGCGTCGCGCCCGATGAAATCCGGCTTCTTCTTGCTGACGGCAAAGCCAAGCCCCGCCTCCAGCACATGATCCTCATCGGTGATGTCATGGCCCCAGTGGCGATAGGCCTTTTCGATCCGGCAACTGTCCAGCGCGTGAAGCCCGCAAAGCCGCATCTCGGGCGCCGCCTCAACCAGCGCCTCAAAGACATGCGCGGCCTGATCGGTCGGCACATAAAGCTCCCACCCCAGTTCGCCCACATAGGTGATGCGATGCGCCCGGGCGAGGCCCATGCCGATCTCGATTTCCCGCATGGTGCCAAAGGGATGCGCGTCATTGCCCAGATCATTCGGGCTGACCCGCGACAACACCTCACGCGACTGCGGCCCCATCAGACACAGCACCGCCTCGCCGCTGGTGACATCAGTGATGACCGCGAATTCATCGCCCAACTGCCGCCGCAGCCATGCAAGGTTCCGCGTCAGGGTCGCCCCAGGCACCACCAGCAGATAGGCCGTCTCGCTCAGCCGCGTCACGGTCAGGTCGGCCTCGATCCCGCCCCGGGCGTTCAGCAGCATGGTATAGACGATCCGCCCCGGCGCCACATCCACCTCGGCCGAGCAGACCCGGTTGAGGAAGGCCGCCGCATCGCGCCCCTCGACCCGGATCTTGCCGAAACTGGTCATGTCGAACAGGCCAACCCCTTCGCGCACCGCCATATGCTCTTCGTGACGGTTGTCGAACCAGTTCTGCCGGTGCCAGTCATACTGATAGCTGGCCTCCTGCCCCGGCTTGGCGAACCAGTTCGCCCGCTCCCAACCCGCGACCTCGCCGAACACGGCCCCCCGCGCCGCAAGCGCGCCGTGCAGGGGCGAACGGCGCAAGCCCCGGCTGGTCTCAACCTGCCGATAGGGATAGTGATCGGCATAGAGCAGGCCCAGCGTCTCGCTCACCCGTTCCTTCAGGTAACGCCGGTTTTTCTGGAACGGTTGGGCGCGGCGGATATCGACTTCCCACAGGTCAAAGGGCGGCTCGCCTTCGGTGATCCATTGCGCCAGCGCCATCCCCGCCCCACCCGACGAGGCGATGCCGATGGAGTTATACCCGGCCGCGATCCAGTAGCCTTTCACCTCTGGCGCCTCGCCCAGATAATAGCGGTCATCGGGCGTGAAACTCTCGGGCCCGTTGAAAAAGGTGTGAATGCCCGCCTTCTGGAACAGCGGCACCCGGTTCATCGCCGCCTCAAGGATGGGGGCGAAGTGATCCCAGTCCTCGGGCAGGGTGTCGAATTCAAAATCCTCGCGGATGCCGGCCATGCCCCAGGGTTTCGCCTTGGGCTCAAAGGCGCCCAGCATCATCTTGCCGGCATCGGATTTGTAATAGGCGCATTCATCGGGCACCCGCAGCACCGGCAGATGGCCAAGACCGGCAATCGGCTCGGTGATCAGATAGAAATGCTCGCAGGCATGCAGCGGCAGCGTGACGCCGTTTTGCGCCGCCAGATCGCGCCCCCACATGCCGCCACAGTTGATCACCACATCGGCGGCAATCGCCCCCGGGCCTTCGGGGCCTTCATAGGTCACGCCCGTCACCCGCCCGCCGGCGGTCTGGACACCTGTCACCTTGACGCCTTCGGCAATCACCGCCCCGCGCATCCCCGCGCCCTTGGCCAAGGCCATGGCGATATTGGCCGGATCGCACTGCCCGTCCAGCGGCAGATGCACGCCGCCCTTGGCGTCACCCACCTCAAGATGCGGATACATCGCCTTGATTTCGCTGGGCGAAACCTCATTCACATCCACACCGAAGATTCGCGCCATGGTTGCCTGACGCCGCAACTCCTCCATCCGGTGATCGGTCAGCGCCACCGAAATCGAGCCGACCTGCCGCATGCCGGTGGCAATCCCGGTTTCAGCCTCCAGCCCGACATAAAGCCCCGCCGAATAGCGCGCCAGCCGGGTCATGTTGGCACTCGCCCGCAACTGCCCGATCAGCCCCGCCGCGTGCCATGTCGTGCCACTGGTCAGCTTGCGCCGCTCCAGAAGCACGATCTCGGTCCAGCCGGCCTTGGCCAGATGATAGGCGACCGAACAGCCGGAAATCCCGCCCCCGATGATCACCGCCCGCGCTTTTTGTGGCAAACCCAAGGCCTTATCCCTTCATCTGTTTCTAAATATCCCGGGGGTCCGGGGGCTGGCCCCCGGCCCTGCTTTCACCCGCGAAGACGCTGGTTTTGCGGATCCCAGGCCGGCCCCTCGGGCAGCACCTCGGCCCGGTAACGTTCGCCGAAGATCTCGACCTCGACCATGGTCCCCGCCACCGCCAGATCGGCGCGCAGCATCCCCAGCGCAAGGCAGGCGCCCACCCGGTGCCCCCAGACGCCGCTGGTGGTTTCGCCCACCACAGCGCCATCGTGCCAGATCGTCGACATATAGGGCGGGTCATAATCCCCCGCTGCGACCTTCAGCGTCACGAACCGCTTGGTGACGCCCGCCTGCCGTTCGGCCAGCAACGCCGCGCGGCCCGGGAATTCGGGCTTGGCCCAATCGACGAACCGTTCCAGCCCGCCCTGCAAAATGGTGTAATCGGTCGAAAGATCGCCCTTCCACGCCCGGTAGCCCTTTTCCACCCGCAGCGAATTCAGCGCGAACATGCCAAAGGGGCGCAGGCCATGGCCCTGCCCGGCGGCCCAGACCGCGTCAAAGATCGCCGCAGTATCCTCAATCTTGGTGTGAATCTCCCAGCCCAGTTCCCCGGCAAAGGACACCCGCACCAACTGACACCAGCGCCCGGCGATCTGCGCCGATTGATGGGTCAGCCATGGCCGGGACAGATCGGCCTCGGTCACCTCGGCCAGAATGGCGCGTGAGGCAGGCCCCGTCAGAATCTGGCAGGAAAATGCCTCGGTCATATCGCGGATCTCGACGCCTTCGGGGCGGGTTCGCTCCAGCCATTCGCGGTCATGGCTTTGCGCGACGGCGGCGGTGATCAGGAAGAACAGATCCTCTTCCAGCGCCATCACCGACATTTCGGTGACAATCCGCCCGGCCTCATCGGCGAAATAGCCAAGACCGATCCGCCCCGGCGCCGGCACCTTGCCGGTCAGCGTCCGCGCCAGCCAGTCGCGCGCGCCCGCACCCGAAACCCGATAGCGCGAGAAGCCCGGCAGATCGAGGATACCGGCGGCATCGCGCACCGCCTCACATTCCGCGCGCACGGCACGGAACCACGGCCCTTCACGCCGCCAGGTCTTTTGCGCGGCCTCGGACGTGTCATCGCCGGGGGCCGCGTACCACAGCGCCCGCTCCCAGCCGTTGAAGGGCCCGAATTGCGCGCCAAGCGCGGCCATCTTGTCGTGGATGGGCGAGAGCTTTTTGCCCCGCCCTTCGGGCCAGACGTGATGGGGGAAGTGGATGGCATATTCATGCCCGTAAACCTCTTGCCCCTTGGCTACGCAATAGGCGTGATCCTCAAACCCGGTAAAGCGGCGCGGATCACAGGACCACATATCCCATTCGGTCCGCCCCTCAGTCACCCATTCGGCCAGAACCTTGCCCGCGCCCCCGGCCT
>CALLZQ010000860.1 GCA_937858255.1 uncultured Tabrizicola sp. | reverse complement strand
CAAGGGACCGCGTCCGACCCTTGACGATGTGGTGGCCAAGCTCGGCGCCTTTTCCTCGGCCTCGGACGGGACCGGCGACGATGCAGGCGCCCCGCGGCGCGAGCGGCGCGGTCGCCGCGGCTGAACCTTGTGGCGCCGCGCATCTGCGGGGCGCCACCCAAATCCCTTGAAGGGATTTGCAAATTTCTTGCAAGAAATTTGCGGCTAGAACAGCGATAGCTGATCGCCCGGCCGCAGCGGCGGGGCAAAGAGATCATGGCGCAGCGGTGGCATCGCCTTGTTCAGGCCCAGCCGCACCACGGCCTTGTCAAACCGCTGGGCGATCAGATCGGACCATAGCCCCTCGCCCCGCATCCGGCGACCCCAGGCCGGATCGTAATCCTTGCCGCCATGCATCTCCCGCAGCCGTGCCATCACCTTGGCCGCCCGCCCCGGCGCATGCCGCGCCAGCCAGTCCTGAAACAGGGGCGAGACTTCGCGTGGCAGGCGCAGGGCAATCCAGCTTGCCGCGACGGCGCCCGCCTCCTGCACCGCAGTCAGGATCGGTTCCAGCTCGGCATCGGTCAGCCCCGGGATCACCGGCGCCACCATGACGCCGACCGGCACCCCCGCCTCGGCCAGCCGCCGGATCGTCGCCAGCCGCCGTGCCGGCGCAGGCGCGCGCGGCTCGAGCCGGCGCGACAGACCCGCATCCAGCGTCGTGACCGAAATCCCGACCCGCAACAGCCCGGCGCGGGCCATCGGCGCCAGAATGTCGAGGTCGCGCTCGATCAATGTGCCTTTGGTGGTGATTGCCGTCGGATGATGAAAAGACGCCAGTACCCCGAGGATCGCCCGCATCAGCCCGTATCGCGCCTCACAGGGTTGATAGGGATCGGTATTGGTCCCCAAGGCCACCGTCGCCACCTTGTAAGAGGGGGCCCGCAATTCCTGTGCCAGCACCGTCTCGATCCCCGGTCGCGCGATCAGCCGGGTTTCGAAATCCAGACCCGGCGACAGGTTCAGATAGGCATGGCTTGGCCGGGCAAAGCAATAGATGCAACCATGTTCGCAGCCGCGATAGGGGTTGATGCTGCGATCGAAAGGCAGATCGGGTGACCGGTTGTAACTCAGGGCGCTGCGCGGGGTTTCCAAACGGATTTCGGTCTGGATCAGCCGCTCTTCCTCGGGCATGGCCCAGCCGTCGTCAAAACCCTCTGCCGTCAGCCGTTCAAAGCGACCGGTGGCATTGCTGTCAGCCCCCCGCGCCCTCAGCCGCCGCCCCGGCAAAAGCCGGGGGTGCCGCGCCGCATCGGCGGGGGAGTCAGACGGCAGATCGGGGGGCGGATCGGGGCGGGACATGAGTCAGATATTGAACAGATCATGAACAAAATTCAAGTCATCCGAGACGACAAGGGCTTGCTGTCGGCTTTCAATCGGCGCATGTCGGAAACCGCAAAGTGACGGGGCCGGTTTGGCCCCATGCAACAGAAAAGAACCTACGTCGCAGGAGCGAGCCATGGCCGACGATGACGAAATCATCCTGTCCGAACTGTCGGATGACGAACTTGTGCTGCAAATGCACGACGACCTCTACGATGGCCTCAAGGAGGAAATCGAAGAGGGTGTGAACATCCTGATCGAGCGCGGCTGGGCCCCCTATGACGTGCTGACCAAGGCGCTGGTCGCCGGCATGACCATTGTCGGCAACGACTTCCGCGACGGTATCCTGTTCGTGCCCGAAGTGCTGCTGTCGGCCAATGCGATGAAGGCCGGCATGGCCATCCTCAAACCGCTCTTGGCCGAAACCGGCGCGCCGCGCATGGGCAAGATGGTCATCGGCACCGTCAAGGGCGATATCCACGACATCGGCAAGAACCTTGTCGCGATGATGATGGAAGGCGCCGGCTTTGAGGTTGTCGATCTGGGCATCAACAATGCCGTCGAGAAATACCTTGAGGCGCTGGAAAAAGAGCAGCCCGATATCCTTGGCATGTCGGCCCTGCTGACCACCACCATGCCCTATATGAAGGTCGTGATCGACACGATGAAGGAAAAGGGCCTGCGCGAAGACTATATCGTGCTGGTCGGCGGTGCCCCGCTGAATGAGGAATTCGGCCGCGCCATTGGCGCCGATGCCTATTGCCGCGATGCCGCTGTTGCGGTGGAAACCGCCAAGCAATGGGTGGCCCGCAAGCATAACCAGATGGGCGCCTGATCGCCCATCCGCTCCCTGAAGGCCCCGGACCAGTTGCAAGCGGTCCGGGGCCTTTTTCTTTGGCAGGCCCTTGGATTCGGCAATAAAAAGGCACAGATTGATGACAGGACAAGGAGTCGACCATGCCCCTTCCCCTGTTTCTGGCGATGCTGGCCTTTGTGATCGCAGCCGCGGGCGCGACGCTCGCCCTGGCGTTCTGGGGGGATGTGCCGCTGATCGCGGTCGCCTTTGCGGCACTGGCGGGCAGTCTGATGATGGGCGTGCGGCAGTGGCGGTGACGCCCGAAGATGCGGAACTGACCGAACAAGGCTGGGCGGCAGAGGGCAAGGGGCGGATCCTGCTGATTGCCTGCGGGGCCTTGGCGCATGAGATCCTCGCACTCAAACGTATGAATGGCTGGGACCACCTCGACCTGCAATGCCTGCCGGCCAAACTGCATCTCTGGCCGGAAAAGATCACGGCAGCGGTTGAGGCCGAGGTGCTGGCCCGGCGTGCCGATTATGACCGCCTCTTTGTCGTCTATGCCGATTGCGGCACGGGCGGTCTGTTGCAGGCCAAATGCGCCGAACTCGGGGTTGAGATGGTGGCCGGGCCGCATTGCTATTCCTTCTTTGAGGGCAATGATGCCTTTGCCGCCAAGGCCGAAGCGGAATTTACCGCCTTTTACCTGACCGATTTTCTGGTGCGGCAGTTTGAGGCCTTTGTCTGGCGCCCGATGGGTCTCGACCGGCACCCGGAATTGCGCGACATGTATTTCGGCCATTACACCAAACTGGTCTATCAGGCGCAAACCGACGACCCGGCACTTTCGGCGCAGGCAGAGGATTGCGCGCACCGGCTGGGTCTTGCCTATGAACGGCGGTTTACCGGCTATGGTGATCTGGCGACCAGCCTTGCGGCGGTTGCCGCCGGCGGCGGGGCAGCCTAAGGTTCCCGCGCGGACAAGCGGGCACAGGAGGCGCCATGTCGATCGAGGAACTGGCGGCGGATCTGGCCTTTCTGGGGCCGCGCCTTTCGCGGGCCCGTGCGGTGCTGGACCAGCACGCGGCAAGTGAGACCCATATCGCCAGCCGCGCCCCCGATCTGGTGGTCTGGCCCGAAACCACCGATGAGGTTGCGCGCATTGCCGCCGCCTGTTCGCGCCATGGCGTGCCGATGACCGGCTGGGGCGCTGGCACCTCGCTCGAAGGCCATGCGCTGACGCCCCGGGGCGGGGTCACGCTCGATTTCACGCGGATGGACCGGGTACTGGAGGTACGGGCCGAGGATATGCTGGCTATCGTCCAGCCCGGCATCACCCGCGAGCGGCTGAATGAGGAATTGCGGGCCACCGGTCTGTTCTTCCCCGTCGATCCCGGCGCCAATGCCAGCCTTGGCGGCATGGCGATGACCCGCGCCAGCGGCACGACAGCGGTGCGCTATGGTACGATGCGCGATGCCGTGCTGGGGCTGGAGGTTGTCCTCGCCTCGGGTCAGGTGATCCGCACCGGCAGCCGGGCGCCGAAATCCAGCGCCGGATATGACCTGACCGCACTGATGGTCGGATCCGAGGGGACGCTGGGCCTGATCACCGAACTGACCCTGCGCCTGCATGGCCAGCCCGAGGCGATTTCGGCGGCCACCTGCGCCTTTCCCGCGATGGGTGCAGCGGTCGATTGCGTGACGGCGACGATCCAGAGCGGCATTCCCATGGCCCGCATCGAGTTTCTTGACGCCGCCAGCGTCGCTGCCTGCAATGCCTTTTCGGGCACCAACCTGCCGCCCTCGCCTCAGCTCTTGGTCGAGTTTCACGGTTCTCCCGCCGGGGTAGAGGAACAGGCGGCCCGCTTTGGCGAACTGGCCGAACAATTCGGCGCCAGCGGCTTTCGCTGGGCACGCGCGACCGAAGAGAGGGCGCGTCTGTGGCGAATGCGGCATCAGGCCTATCCGGCGATTCTGGCCAGCCGTCCCGGGGCAACGGCGATTGTCACCGATGTTTGCGTGCCGATCTCGGCCCTTGCCCAAGCGGTCGAGGAGACCCAGGCCGAGATTGCCGCCAGCCCGATCCCCGGGCCGATCCTTGGCCATGTCGGGGACGGCAATTTCCATGCGATCCTGCTGATCCAACCCGGCGATGCGGCGGAACTGGCGGTGGCCAAGGCGTTGGCCGCGCGGATGGCCGAACGCGCGCTGCGGCTGGGTGGCACGATCACTGGCGAGCATGGGGTGGGAATGGGCAAGCTGGGGCATATGGCGGCCGAGCATGGCCCGGCATGGGGGGTAATGGGCGCGATCAAACAGGCGCTCGATCCGGCGGGCTTGATGAACCCCGGCAAACTGGTACCGCAGGGATGAGCGACGCGGCCAGCTTTTCCCGCCAGTTTGCCACCGCTTTCGGCGCCCGCGACGCGGCGGCGCTGGCGGCGCTGTTTGTCGAGGACGGCAGCCTGCACAGCCTGACCGGCCGCTTGCTTGAGGGGCAAGAGGCGATCACGACGGGGTTGGCCGAAGAATTCGCAGGTTTGGCCCGCATGGCGCGGCTGGTCAGCGGGAAGGCCGCGACGCGGATGATCGGCCCCGGCGCCGCGATCCTGCATCAGCGCTTTGTCGTGACCGGCCTGCGCGATGCGACAGGGGCGGAACTGCCCCGTGTGGGGGCGTTCTGACGGTGGTTCTGGCGGCAAAGGGGCCGGGCTGGCAGGCGCTGAGCGCGACCTTCGCCGTGCTGGAAAGCTAGGCGACAGGGTCCAGCAGCGCCCGCGCGGCCTCGCGTGCCGCATCGCTGATCCGGTCGCCGGACAGCATCCGGGCAATCTCTTCGACCCGTTCAGCCTCGGGCAGCGAGACCACGGTTGAAAGGGTCTGCTCTCCCTCCACCCGCTTTTCCACCCGCCAGTGATGCGCCCCCAGCGCCGCCACCTGCGGCGAATGGGTGACAACCAGGACCTGCGCCCCCTCGGCCAGCGCCTTGAGCCGCCGCCCAACGGCATCGGCGGTGGCCCCGCCCACGCCCCGGTCAATCTCGTCAAAGATCATGGTCAGGCCGGGGGTCTGGCCACTCAGGCAGACCTTCAGCGCCAAGAGGAAGCGGCTGAGTTCCCCGCCCGAGGCGATACGGTTCAGCGGCCCCGCCGGTGCACCGGGGTTGGTGGCGACGGTAAAGGTCACCTCATCCTCGCCCTCTGGCCCCGGTTCGCCCGGGGTGATCTCGGTCGAGAAGACTGCGCGTTCCATCTTCAGCGGCGCCAGTTCCGCCGCCATGGCGCGATCAAGTCGCAGCGCCGCCCCGGCCCGCGCGCGGCTGAGGTCCGCCGCGGCCGCGCGATAGCCCGCTTCGGCACCGGCCACGGCTTTTTGCAAGGCACCAATTCCCGCCTCACCCCGGTCGAGCGCCATTAGCCGATGACGCAGGGCCTGCGCATGGGTGCCCAGATCGTCTGGCAAGACCCCATGTTTGCGCGCCAGGGCACGGATGGCAAACAAACGCTCTTCCAGCGCCTCAAGCTCTGCCGGGTTCACGTCGAGACCCGAAAGACAGGTCTCGATCCCGGCCTGCGCCTCGGACAGTTCGATCAGGGCACGGCCAAGCGCGGCCAGTGGCGCCTCAAGCTGCCCGCCGGCCCGGTCTGCCGCCCCCTCCAGCCAGCGGATTGCGTCGCGCAGGCCAGCCTCGGCCCCCTCTTCGCCCACCATGTTCAGGGCGCGCGCCACATCGGCGCGAATGCGCTCGGCCCCTTGCATGGCGCGGCGACGGGCATCGAGGACGGCCTCTTCGCCCGGTTCGGGGTTCAGCTTGTCGAGTTCGGCAACGGCATGGCGCAGGAAATCCTCTTCGGCCCGCGCCGCCGCCAGCGCGGCCTCAGCCTCGGCCAGGGCCTGCCGTGTCCGCCGCGCCTCGGCCCAGGCCACCCGCGCCGCGCCTGTGTCGATCCCGGCAAATTCGTCGAGCAGGGCCCGGTGCCCGCGCGGGTTCAGCAGCCCCCGGTCATCATGCTGGCCATGCAGTTCCACCAGCACATCGGACAGCGCCCGTAGCACCTCACCTGAGACGCGACGATCATTGACCCAGGCGGTCTTGCGGCCATCGGCGGAATTCACCCGGCGCAGGATAAGATCGCCCTCGGCCTCGATCCCCGCCTCGGCCAGCACCGCCTCGGCAGCATGGCCCGCCGGCAGGTCAAACACCGCCGTCACCTCACCCTGACTGGCGCCGCTGCGCACCAGTTCCGCCCGGCCCCGCCAGCCCAGCACAAAGCCCAAGGCATCCAGCAGGATCGACTTGCCCGCCCCGGTTTCCCCCGTCAGCACATTCAGACCCGGGCCAAGCTCAAGGCTCAGCCGGTCGATGATCAGCACATCGCGGATATCAAGCGAACGCAGCATCGGCCATCCCGTCGGGGGCGCAGCCCTGCGCCCCGCCCCTTACAACCACTCGCCCCGGACCATCTGCCGGTAGACGGTGCGCAGCCAGCTATCGCCCTTGGCCTCGGGCGCAAGCCCCCTGCCCTTCAACAGGTTGAAGCTGTCCTGATAGAAGGGCGAGGCCTGATAGTTATAGCCCAGGATCGCCGCCGCGGTCTGCGCCTCATCATTCAGGCCAAGGCCCAGATAGGCCTCGACCAGACGGTGCAGCGCCTCGGCCGTGTGGGTGGTCGTCTGGAAATCCTGCACCACCACACGGAAGCGGTTGATCGCCGCCGTGTAATTGCGCCGTTTCAGGTAATAGCGCCCGATTTCCATTTCCTTGCCGGCCAGATGGTCAAAGGCCAGATCGAATTTCAGCATCGCCGAACGGGCGTAATCGCTGTTCGGATATTGCTCGATCACCGAGCGCATCGCCTGCAGCGCCTGAAAGGTGATGCCCTGATCGCGCCCGACCTCATCAATCTGGTCGTAATAGGAGAGCGCCATCAGATAGGCCGCATAGGGCGCATCCTCATCCTCGGGATAGGTGTCGAGGAAACGCTGCGCGGTCGAGCGGGCCTCTTCATATTCCTTGGCCTTGTGCTGGCTGAAGGCGGTCATGATCAGCGCGCGCTTGGACCATTCGGAATAGGGGTAAAGCCGCTCAACCTCTTGGAAATAGCGAATCGCATCCTTGGGCTTGGCGCCGCTTTCGAGTTGCAGTTCGCCCTGCTTATAGATCTCTTCGGCGGTATAGCTGTCGAGCGGACGTTCTTGTGTGCCGCCGCCGCCGCAGGCGCCAAGGGTCAAAACCAGAAGCGCCGCGCCAATCCGCAGCGCACCCGATGTTCCGCCAGCCATCTTCTGCCTATCCATCAACCCACCCAAAGCCGGGCGCGACGCGCCTCGGCCTGCCTTGTTGCGCTTTGTCCTAGCACAGAAAAATCCGGGGCGCAAAACGCCTTTGTGCCAACCGGGGTGCGGGGAAATCAGGCCGTTGCGGGAAGATCGCTGCGCAGAACACCCACGCCCGGCAGCTTGCCCACGGTCTGCGGGCTGCATTCCACCATCCTCCAGGCCGAAGGATCGGCAAAGAGCGCGTGCAACAGCCGGTTGGTCAGGGCATGGCCCGCGCGCAGACCGGTATAGCGGCCCAGAACAGGCCCGCCCGCCAGATAAAGATCGCCCATCGCATCCAGCATCTTGTGGCGCACGGGTTCATCCTTGTGGCGCAGGCCGCCGGGTGACAACACCCGCTCACCCTCGAACACCACGGCGTTCTCCAGACTGCCCCCCAGCGCCAGACCATTGGCGCGCATCAGATCGACATCGGCCTGACGGCAGAATGTGCGGCTGTCACAAAGCTCACGCACAAAGGTGCCATTAGCAAGATTGAGCCGCTTTTCCTGCCGCCCGATGGCGGGTTCGGCAAAATCGATGCGGAAGTCGATCTCCAGCATATCGGCGGGTTCCAGCCGGGCCACGGCGTCGCCCTCACGCACCTCGACCGGTTTCAGCACGCGGATCGCGCGCACCGGCGACATCTGCTCGGTCAGACCACGGGCAATGAAAGCCTCGACAAAAGGCACGGCAGATCCATCAAGGATCGGCACTTCCGGCCCGTCGATCTCGATCACCGCGTTGTGAATGCCGCAGCCAGCCAGCGCCGCCATGATATGTTCGACGGTGGACACCTCGGCCCCGGCATCGTTGCGCAACAGCGTGCAGAGGCGCGAGGGCACGACCTGATCCCAGCGGGCCGCGATCATCGCCTGGGCGGCGGGCAGATCGACGCGCTTGAACCAGATCCCGTAATCGGCCGAGGCCGGCAGGACCTTCATCAGCACCGGACGGCCCGAGTGCAACCCCAGACCTTTGAACGTGACAGCCGATTTAAGCGTGTTCTGCACAGTCGAAATTCCACTACTCCGCCCGAACCCGGGCCTTTGGTAACGTTTAAGTAATGCTCTGAGCCCCAAAATGCCACTCACGCTTTGTGACGGAGGGCTACAGGCGGAAGATCTGGCAAACACCGGAATATAAACGAAAAAACCCGCCAGAGCGGCGGGGTTTCCCCGGGCGGCTGCAAACCCCTTTCCGGTCCCCTCGCGGCCGCGGGAGGGGGGGAGTTCCCGCCCCTTCCTCGCGGTGGCGTTGCTCGCGGTGGTCTTTGCCGCGCCGCTGCC
>CALLZQ010000859.1 GCA_937858255.1 uncultured Tabrizicola sp. | reverse complement strand
CTGGCGCGGTCGCCGAGTGCAGCCAGCTGGCCCATGCGGGCCGGGGCGATATCGGTGACGGCGACCGGCGCAGCGCCATCCTGCGGCCGCAGCACCTGCCAGTTCAGTTCTTCACCATCCAGCCGTGCCTCGATCTCGCCGATGGCCTCCAATGCGCCAGCCGTGGTTGCGCTTCCGAGGGTGAGGACAAGCGGGACAAGCACCTTCATGTCATTCCTATCGGCTGATCAGTTGTTCGCGGACGCCCCGCGCCGAATTGCGTTTTGTTCCCATCGCCTCATTGGCCGAGAAGAAACTGATGATTCCGTCCGAGCGCCGCGTACCGGAGCCGAACTGCCATTCGAATTGCGGCGCCGAGGCAATCAGGCAATCTTGAACCAACGCCCATTCGAAGGGTTCTGCGGGAGGCTCGGAACCCGTTGAAGTCAACATGTAAAACTGCGGGTCCATTGGTTCGCCACGCACAAAGTCAAAGCGCAACGGCTTGTTGCCACCTCGAACCGGCGCCAGTTCGGTCTGGATGCCATCCTGACCGAGATACAATCGGTTGCGGTTCCGATCATAAATGATCTCGAACGTGCTCTTCTGAACGCCTGTTGCCACACTCACTCCGATGGCGGCCTCGGTCCATGTTCCCGCGATCAGCGGACCAACCTGTCGTAGGTCGAACTTACCCGCCCGGTGAACGTCAGCGTGGCAGACCGGGTTGGGCGGTCCATCGGCCAGTGCTGAAGTTGCCATAGCGATCAGCAAGGCCGCAGTTCGGGCAAGGGCGGGTCCAGCCATCTCAGTCAAGCTCTTCAAGCCGGGTGTCGAAGCTGAAGGTGACAGGCCGGGTTTCGGACGAGGGGCCGCCGCTGACCTGCCCGGTGAGCGTGCCCTTCAGGGTAACGATTCCATCCGCCGGCGTGAATTCCTCCAAGGTCAGTGTCAGGCTGTCCTGATCCCCGCTCCAGTTCCGCCCCAGGTCGCGCGCGAAGGTGATCGTCAGCGCCATTTCGCCCAGTGAGGGCAATTCGCCATTGATCTCCAGTTGCAGATTGACCGGCCCCTGATCGCCTTCCATCTGCATGGCAAGGAACGACGCATCGGCGTATTGGCCGATGATCGTCGCGCTGGCAAATTCGGGGGGAATAGTCAGTTCCAGCGGCTGATCGCCGAAACTGCCGGTAACCAGCCCACCCGGCTCATCAGCTATCGCCGGCAGCGCCAGCAGGCCGATCAGAAGGGGCGCGCCTGCCCTGTACATGGTCGGGAAAATGGACAACTGCCGTTCTTCCTGTTGTTTGATCCGGAGTATATCTTTGCTGAAGACCGGCGGCCCCGTTCGTTCGAACGGGGGACGTGCGGTTTTTTATGCTAAAGTTGCGTCGAAACCGGGTTTTCAGGTCAGGTTGTGGTTATGAATTTGCAGCATCGCATTGCTCGAATCGCGCTGATTGCGGCGCTTTTTCTCGGTTCCATGCCGGCCGCCGCCGAAAGTGTCCTGCTGACCCTGACCGGGGCGGTCACGGATGGCAGGGTGGAACTGACGCGCGCGGATTTCGATGCGATGGATTGGCATGAGCTTGCCACATCGACCAGCGTCACAGATCACCAGCCAGAGTTTCGCGGCGTGCTAATGCGCGACATCCTTGCCCACGCCGGGGCCGAGGGCAGCCAAGTGCGCGCCGCGGCATTGAACGATTATGTCGTCGATATCCCCATCGAGGATTTTTACCAGTTTGACGTTCTGGCCGCGCTTTACATGGATGGTGTACCTTTGACCCCGCGTGACAAGGGCCCGGTCTGGATCGTCTATCCGCGCGACGATCATGGGGTTCTGGCCGATATCCGCTATGATATGCGATGGGTCTGGCAGCTTGTCGCGCTGCATGTGCAATGACCACCCGCCAGGAGTGGATACGATATCTCGGGCTGGGCGGTCTGGTTCTGGTCTGCCTGGGCCTTCTGGGTCTGGCTGCGTGGCAGCTGGTTCAGTTGGAACGTCAGATGCGGATCGAC
>CALLZQ010000858.1 GCA_937858255.1 uncultured Tabrizicola sp. | reverse complement strand
CGCCGGCACCCGCCCCGGCATTGCCCCGGGCGGCGATGTCGACCAAGTGGACCGGGCCTTCGAAGATCATGTGCCCGCCGAATTCCAGTTGCACGCGCATCACTGGCTTATCCTGCACGGGCGGTATATTTGCGTCGCGCGCAAGCCGAAATGCGGCATCTGCCCCATCGCACAATGGTGCCAGTTCGAGGACAAGACCCCATGAAGACCTATCAGGCCGTCGGGATCGGCAACGCCATCGTCGAGGGGAGTTCCTCAGCCGATGACAGCTTTCTGGAGTTGATGGGGATCGAGAAGGGGATCATGCAGCTTGTCGGGCGTGAGCGGGGTGAGCTGCTCTATGCCGCGATGAAGGACCGCACGCAGGCGCCGGGTGGCTCGGTCGGCAATACCATTGCCGGGCTGGGCAATCTGGGGCTGCGGACCGCCTTTATCGGCCGCGTGCATGACGATGCGCTTGGCCGGTTCTATGAACGCGCCTTGAATGAGAGTGGCACCGATTTCCCGAACCGCCCGGTGCCGGGAGGCGAACTGCCGACCTCGCGCTCGATGATCTTCGTCTCGCCCGATGGTGAGCGGTCGATGAATACCTATCTCGGGATTTCCTCGGAACTCGGGCCTGACGATGTGGCCGATGATGTCGCCGGGCAGGCCGAGATCCTGTTCCTTGAGGGCTATCTCTACGACAAGGACAAGGGCAAGCAGGCCTTTGAACGCGCCGCACGCCTGTGCCGCCAGAACGGGGGCAAGGCCGGTATTGCCCTATCAGATCCGTTTTGCGTGGACCGTCACCGCGACAGTTTCCGCCGTCTGGTGCGGGATCTGGATTATGTCATCGGCAATGAACATGAATGGACCTCGCTTTATCAAAGCGATCTTTCCACCGCGCTTGAGCAGGCGGCGCAGGATGCCGGGCTGGTGGTCTGCACCCGCTCGGGCCATGATGTGATCATCCAGCGCGGCGAGGAACAGGCGGTGGTGCCGGTGCAGCGGGTGGTCCCGGTCGATGCCACGGGGGCTGGCGATCTGTTTGCCGCCGGATTCATCTATGGCATGGCAACGGGGCAGAGCCTTGAGATTTCGGGCCGGATGGGTTGTGTCGCCGCCGCCGAGGTGATCAGCCATTTCGGCGCGCGGCCCGAGACCGATCTGAAGGTGCTGTTCCGCAAAAACGGCCTGATCTAGGGCGACCCCGCCCGCCCTCAGGCAGATACGCGGTCGGTCGCCAGCATGTCGCGCCCCATCGGCAGCACCCGCTCGCCATAAAGCCGGATGCATTCCAGCAATTCGCCATGCGGCTGCGGCCCGGTGGCATATTTCAGATCAAACCGCTGAATACCCAGATCGCGCACGGTCGCGGCAATCTTGCGCGCCACCGTTTCGGGGCTGCCGACATAGAGCGAACCATGCTCGACCTCGGACAGATAACGGTCCTTGGTGACGGGCGGCCAGCCGCGCTCGCGCCCGATGCGGCCAAACATCTCGCGGTAATGCGGCCAGAGCGCCTCTTGCGCCTGTTCATCCGTCGCGGCGACAAAGCCGGGGGAATGGACGCCAATCGGGCGAACACTGCGGCCGAGTTGCTGCACGGCGCGGTGATAGAGTTCGATATAGGGTTTGAACCGGCGCGGATCGCCGCCGATGATGGCCAGCATCAGTTGCAGATCCTGCCGCACCACACGTACCACCGACTCGGGGCTGCCGCCAACGCCCACCCAGGTCGTCAGCCCCCCGGGGCCAAGCGGCGGATAGACCCGCTGGTTCTTCAGCCCCGCCCGGGTCTGGCCTGACCAGGTGACGCGATCTTCACGCACCAGCTTGGCAAAGAGGTCGAGCTTTTCCTCGAACAACCCCTCATAATCCTGGGTGTCATAGCCAAAGAGCGCATAGCTTTCGGTAAAGGAGCCGCGGCCCAAAATCGCCTCGGCCCGCCCGTTTGACACCGCGTTCAGCGTGGAAAAACGCTGAAATACCCGCACCGGATCATCCGAGGACAGCACTGTCACCGCCGTCCCCAGATGGATGCGGGTGGTCCGCCCGGCAATGGTGGCCAGCACGATCTCGGGCGCGGAAATGGCAAAATCGTCGCGGTGATGCTCGCCCAGGCCGATAAAGTCGATGCCGACCGTATCGGCCAGAACGGCCTCTTCCACCACATCGCGCAAGACTTCATCCTGCCGCTTGACCCGGCCATCTGCCGCGCGGCTGACATCGCCGAATGTGTCGAGCCCCAGCGAAAGATTAGCTGCGTGATCCATTTTCCTGCCTCCTCGGGGCCATCGAACCGGCCCTTGATGATGTGCGACAAGATAGGGCCACGCGGCGCGCGCGCAATCCGCATTCCCGCAGACTGGCCGCGCATAGGCGCACTCTGGACCGCCGGTCAGGAAATATCGCGCAGCTCCAACTGACCGCCCGGCCCCTGCCGCAACTCAAACCGGGGCAGCTTGCGCACCAGATCCGAGAGTTTTGCCGCGCCATAGGTGCGGGTGTCGAAATCGGGATTGGCTTGGGTGATATATTGCCCGACCGGGCCGAGCGTATACCATTCGCCATCCGGGTCGATGGCCCGCATTGCGGCCACGATCAGCGGGATGGCCGTCTGCACCGGTTCCTTGCCGCCTGTGCGCGGCGCGGGTTCCGGTCCCTCGCGGCTGGGGCGGGCCGGTTCCTCGGCGTCGCCGCTGCCAAGGTTTTCGACATAGATGAACCGCTTGCAGGCCATGCGGAAGGCCTCGGGCGTCTTTTTCTCACCGATGCCATAGACATCAAGCCCCTGTTCGCGGATCCGCGCGGCCAGCCGGGTGAAATCGCTGTCTGACGAGACAAGCACGAACCCGTCAAACAGCCCGGAATGCAGGAAATCCATTGCGGCAATGACAAGGCCG
>CALLZQ010000857.1 GCA_937858255.1 uncultured Tabrizicola sp. | reverse complement strand
GCGCGACGGGGGTGGGGGCTGGCGGCTCAGACGCGGCGGCGGCCTCGGCAGGCGGGGCAGGGTCGGTCGGCACTGCCGCGACTGTGGCGCCGGCCAGCAGCAATTCGGGTGCGGGGCGGGGTTTGGGCCGCAGGGTTTCGGCCCGGGCCTGGGTCAGCCCCGCGCCACTGCCCAAGGCAATGCTGCCCAGAACCGCCAGAACCGCCGCGCCCGCGCCTGGGCCCCTGCGCCATTTTGTCATGTCAACCGCCTGTTTCGGGCCATATCCGGCCCATTCCGCCCGCGGCGCCCGGGGTGTGACCCTGCGACGCCTGTGTTCCTCGTTGCGGGGGCTTGTCCCTCGCCCCGCTTGCCGTCCCTTTGCCGTCAGGAAGACAGGAATATCAAGAAGAGGGAGCCCGCCATGCCCGCAGAGCGGCTGAGTGTTGTAGTCACGCGACGGTTGCCCGAGCCGGTCGAGGCCCGGATGCGCGAATTGTTCGATGTCGAGCTGCGCGAAGGCGATGTGAAGATGTCGCGCGAAGAGCTGGCGGCAGCAATGAGCCGGGCCGATGTGCTGGTGCCCTGCGTGACCGACCAGATCGACGCGGGCCTGATCGGGCAGGCGGGTGACCGGCTGAAGCTGATCGCCAACTACGGCGCGGGGGTCGATCATATCGACGTGGCGACGGCGCGGCAGCGTGGGATTCTGGTCTCGAACACCCCCGGTGTGGTGACTGAGGATACTGCCGACATGACCATGGCACTGATGCTGGCCGTGACCCGCCGCATCCCCGAAGGTCAGCTTGTCATGCAATCGGGGGGCTGGCAGGGCTGGTCGCCCATGGCCTTCCTTGGCGGGCGGCTGGGCGGGCGTCGGCTGGGTATTCTGGGCATGGGCCGGATCGGACAGGCGGTCGCGCGCCGCGCCGCCGCCTTTGGCATGCAGGTCCATTACCATAACCGCAAGCGCCTGCGCCCCGAGGTCGAGGCCGAGTTCGGCGCGACCTATTGGGACAGCCTTGATCAGATGGTCAGCCGGATGGACATCATCTCGATCAACTGCCCGCATACGCCCTCGACCTATCACCTGATGAACGCCCGCCGGCTGAAACTGCTGAAACCGACGGCGGTGATCGTGAATACCTCGCGCGGCGAGGGGATCGACGAGAATGCCCTGACCCGGATGCTGCGCGCGGGTGAGATTGCGGGGGCGGGCCTCGATGTGTTCGAACATGGGCATGAGGTGAACCCCCGGCTGCGCGAATTGCCGAATGTGGTGTTGTTGCCGCATATGGGCAGCGCCACGGTCGAGGGGCGGATCGAGATGGGTGAAAAGGTCATCATCAATATGAAGACCTTTGCCGATGGCCACCGGCCCCCGGATCAGGTCGTGCCGGGAATGATGTAGGCAGCGGCCGCGCCGCTCTGCCGGGCGCGGTCTTGCCTGGCGATGACGGCTGGCTTACCTCTGTTGCAGTGTGATCTTCCTGCCGATCCGGGGATTGTGCGGCTGGCGGCGGATCAGACAGCAGCGGCGGTTGTCTGTTCGTCGTAGTCGAGGATCGAAGCGATGGCAGCCGCGGCCGCCTGCGGCTCGGCCCTGTCCAGGGCCGTGACCAAGTTGTCGTAGAGTGCCGCTTTCCCTTGGGCAAAATCCTGAACGCCGATGGCGATCTGATGGCGCAAGACGGCGGCAATGGCGAATTCGGACAGACCCGTCGCGGCACGCAGGATCGGGTTCTGGCTGGCCTCGGCCATCAGCCGGTGGATCTCGAATGTCGCAAGCCCGTAGTTCTCGGCCATGGTGGCGGAAAGGCGCTGCTGGCTTTGCCAATAGCGGATCATCCGCATCTGATCTGCCTGACGATGCCGCGCCGCCAGACCAGCGGCCTGCACCTCTAACCCCCGGCGCACCATATTCAGACTTGCGGCAAAGCCGGGGGTGGGGGCGGCATGAAATATCCAGAACAGCACCTGCCGGTCGAACAGATTCCACCGGTTATGCGGCAGAACGCGGGTGCCCACCTTGGCCCGCGCCTCGACCAGGCCCTTTGCCTCAAGCGTCTTGACCGCCTCGCGCAGCACCGTGCGCGATACGGAATAGCGGTCGCTCATCTCGGCATCGCCCGGCAGTGTCGATCCGACCGGGAAATCGCCCGAGGCCACGCCCATACCGATTTCATTGATCACGAATGAGTGGAAGTTCCGAGCCGCAGGCCGTCCCGAAAGGGAGCGGATCATGTGTCCGGGCTCGGCCATTGTGCTGCTTGTCTCCGTTCAGTCCCGCGCGGCCTGGGCGCGGAACACCAGCCGTTGCAGGAGGATGAACATAAAGAGAAGCACGCCGATGACAATCTTTGTCCACCAACTCGACAGGGTCCCGTCAAAGATGATGTAAGTCTGCACGAGGCCCATCAGCATGACCCCGATAAAGGTGCCGGCAACGAAGCCATAGCCACCGGTCAACAGCGTGCCGCCGATCACCACCGCCCCGATGGCGTCAAGTTCCACCCCCACCGCCGAGAGCGAATAGCCCGCCTGCGTGTAAAGCGAAAACACGATTCCGGCGAGGCCGGCGAGGGTCGAGGAAAGCGTATAGATCAGTACGGTTGTGCGGCTGACCGGCACGCCCATCAGCTCGGCCGAAGCGGCATTGCCGCCCAGGGCATAGACATTGGCGCCAAAACGGGTGCGATGGGCCAGCACCGCGCCGAGGATGAAGACCATGACCATCAGGGCGCCGATCAGGCTCAGCCGTCCGCCGCCGGGCATTTTCCAATAGGCCTGGCTGACCCAATCATAGGCGGCATGATGGATCGGGATGGAATCCGGCGAAATGACCGAGGCCGCCCCGCGCGCCAGAAACATGCCGGCCAGCGTCACGATGAACGAGGGCACGCGCAGCCAGTGGATTGCCGCCCCCATGGCCGCGCCGAAGGCTGCGGCGATGGTCAGGGTCAGGGCAAAGGCAATCAAGGGGGGCATGCCCAGCCAAGAGATCATCACGGCGACCAGAACACCGCTGAGGCCGATCACGGCGCCGACCGACAGGTCGATGCCCCCCGACAGGATGACAAAGGTCATGCCCACTGCGGCGATCCCGAGGAAGGCGTTGTCGGTCAGAAAGTTGCCCAGAACCCGGGTGCTGAACAACCCGGGAAATTGCAGCGCGGCGGCGCCATAGGCCAGCAGAAAGATCACCGCCGTTGCGGCAAGGGGGCGCAGAGATCGGTTCATTCGCGGCCCCTCCGAAACAGCCAGGATGCGACAGGCGATTGCAGCACAAGAATGGCAATGATGATGCCAGCCTTGACGATCAGGTTGAATTCAGGGCGAAAGCCCGAAACAAGGATGCCGGTGTTCATGGCCTGAATGATGATGGCGCCCAGCACCGACATGTGGATCGAAAAGCGCCCGCCCAGCAGCGACGTGCCCCCGATGACCACGGCAAGGATCGCATCAAGCTCTAGCCAGAGGCCCGCGTTATTGGCGTCGGCGCCATGGATGTCGGCCGCGACGATGACCCCGGCCACGGCGGCGCAAAAGCCGGAAAACACATAGACCAGCAACAGCAGCGACATGGCCGAGATCCCCGAAAACCTTGCGGCAGAGCGATTGACGCCGACAGCCTCGATCAGCAGGCCAAGGGCGGTGCGCCTGACCGCCAGCGTGGTCAGGATCAACAGCGCCGCCGCGATCAGCACGGGCATCGGCAGGCCAAAGGCCGAGCCGGTGCCGATAAAGATCAGCGCAGGATCGTTGAAAGTGACGATGAAGCCCTGGGTGATCAACTGCGCAATGCCACGCCCGGCCACCATGATCACAAGGGTTGCGATGATCGGCTGTATGTCCAGAACCGCTACCAGCACCCCGTTCCACAAGCCGCAGGCCAGGCCCGCCCCCAAGGCCAGCGGTACGGCGACCCAGACGCTCAGCCCGGCCTCTACGGCGCTGGCCGCCACGGCGCCCGCAATCGCCATGACCGCACCGACCGACAGGTCCACCCCCTTGGTGGCAATGACTGCTGTCATGCCGATGGCCAGAATAGCCACAGGTGCCCCGCGGTTCAGCACGTCAATCAGGCTGCCAAACAGCCGCCCATCTTTCCATTCCACAGAGAAAAATCCGGGGAAGAGAAGCCAGTTGAAGATCAGCACCGCCGCAAGGGCAATCGTCTGCGGTGTGATCAGCCTGCCGGGGTCAAAACGTGTCATGCCGTGGCCCCTTGCTGTGCGGCAATCGCCTGCACGATCACCTGCGGCGAGATCTCGGCCCCGCGCAATTCGGCCACCATCTCACGCTCACGCATCACCACGACACGGCTGGAATAGGCCACCACCTCATCAAGTTCCGAAGAAATCACCAGAAGGGCGAGCCCATCCTCGCGCAAGCGATTGATTGTCCGAACAATTTCAGCATGGGCGCCCACGTCGATGCCGCGCGTCGGTTCATCAAGAATCAGGATTCGCGGGTCGATGGCCAGCCAACGCGCAAGGATCACCTTTTGCTGATTTCCCCCCGACAGCAATTTGACGGCAATGTCGTGGTTGGCGGCGCGGATGTCCAATGCCTCGGCAAAGCGGCCGGCGATGTCGTCCTGTTCGTCCCGGGACAGGGCCTTGAACCACCCCAGTTTCGCCTGAAGCGCGATGACAATGTTCTCGCGCACCGTCAGATCGGCGAATATGCCGTCTGTCTTGCGGTCCTCGGGGCAGAAGCCCATACCGGCAGCGACCGCCTGACGCGGGTTGCGCAGCGAGAGCGGCATGCCGTCCAGCGTGATGTGCCCGGTATCGGCCTGATCGACCCCGAACATCAGCCGCGCCATTTCTGTACGGCCAGAGCCCAGCAGCCCCGCCACGCCGACAACCTCGCCCCGGTGCAGGGTCAGATCAAAGGGCTGGACACTGCCGCGCCGCCCGACGCCGGAAAACACGGCAAGCTGTTCGCCGCTGCCCGGTTCTTCGGCGGCAGTGGCGGCATGGGCAAAGATCACGTCCTTGCCCAGCATCAGGCGGACCACATCGGTCCGGCTCAGGCCCTCGATGGATTGCGACGCGACAAGCTGACCGTTGCGCAGGATCGTCACCCGGTCGGAAATCGCAAAGACCTGATCAAGGAAATGCGTGATGAACACCACTGCCAGCCCCTGATCCCGCAGGCGCCCGATCACGTCGAACAGCCGTTCGACCTCGGCCCGGTCCAGACTGGCGGTCGGCTCATCCAGCACCAGTACCTTGCCCGACAGCTTGACCGCCCGCGCGATGGCCACGATTTGCTGCACTGCCACGGAATAGCTGCCAAGCTCGGCCCGCACGTCGATATTCAGGCCATAGCTGGCCAGTATTTCGCGGGCGCCGACATGCATGCGGCGTTTGTCGAGCATTCCCCAGCGCGTCGGCTGATGGCCGAGATAGAGGTTCTCTGCGACAGACAGGTTGGGGACAAGGTTCACCTCTTGATAAACCGTGCCGATTCCTGCCGCCTGCGCCTGTAGCGGGTCACGAAAACTGACCGCCCGCCCGTCGAGCAACATCTCGCCCGCGTCAGGCTGATAGACCCCAGTGAGGATCTTGATCAGTGTCGATTTTCCCGCGCCATTCTCGCCCAGCAGGGCATGAACCTCTCCGGGCCAGAGGTCGATGGCCACATCGCGCAGCGCGTGGTGCGCGCCAAACGCCTTGCTCAGCCCGCTTGCCCGAAGGATCGGCCCCGTATTTCCCATTCCGCTCCTCCCTGAGCCGCGACAGGTGTCAAAAGAAAGCCCCGGGGCGAGGCCCGAGGCAAGGTTAATC
The DNA here is from genome assembly GCA_937858255.1 of uncultured Tabrizicola sp. Lineage (GTDB taxonomy): Bacteria > Pseudomonadota > Alphaproteobacteria > Rhodobacterales > Rhodobacteraceae > Pseudotabrizicola. Next base: position 5,184 of record CALLZQ010000857.1, on the reverse strand, counting down.
CGCCGGCCCTTGGGTGGGCCGGCGGTGGGGAGGGCTTAGTAGCCCAACGATTTGCGGCGTTCCGCTTCGCCCGCGGGATCGTCGGCCTGGGTATAGAGCTTGGATTCGGTGATGATGAACTTTTCGGGCAGAGTGCCGTCGGCCTTGTAGGCGGCCAGAACGTCAAAGGCCGGCCCGGCCATGTTCGGCGTCAGTTCGACCGTTGCATTGGCCTCGCCCGCCGCCATGGCGGTGAAAATGTCAGGCACCGCATCGATCGACACGGTCAGGATGTCTGTCCCGGGTTTCAGGCCCGCATCCTTCATCGCCTGAATGGCACCCACCATCATATCGTCGTTATGGGCATAGACGGCACAGATGTTCTTGCCCCCGTCCTCGGCCTTGATGAAGCCCTCCATCACCTCTTTGCCCTTCGAGCGGGTAAAATCACCCGTCTGGCTGCGCGAGATGGTAAGGTTGGGGTATTTCGCCACCGTCTCGTCAAAGCCCTGTTTGCGGTTGATCGCAGGCGAAGAGCCGACGGTGCCTTCAAGCTCGACGATGGTGCAGGGTTTGTCGCCCACGGTATCGGCCAGCCATTGACCGGCGACGGCGCCCTCTTTCACCTGATCCGAGGCGACCGAGGCCAGATAGAGATCCTGGCTTGCGTCAATGCCGCGGTCCAGCAAGACCACGGGGATCTCTGCCTCCTTGGCCTCTCCCAGCACCTCATCCCAGCCGGTAGCGACAACCGGCGCGACAAGGATCGCATCCACCCCTTGCGCGATGAACCCGCGGATCGCCTTGATCTGGTTTTCCTGCTTTTGCTGGGCATCGGCAAATTTCAGGTCGATGCCCCGTTTTTCGGCCTCTTGCTTGGTGACCGAGGTTTCGGCGGCCCGCCAGCCGGATTCGGAACCGATCTGGCTGAACCCGACCACCATTCCCTCGGCCGAGGCCGTCGAAGACAACAGCAAACCCATGCCCGCGGCCAGCGCGAGCCCCTTGAAACTATTCATATTTCCTCCCTCTGGAAAATCGCGCCCCCTGCCGGGTCGTCGATAAGCAAGATCGTAGCAAAAGTAATACTATATGAAAATATAGGTCTAGGCAGGCCGCAGCATCTGACGCGTTTTCAAGAATATGACACCGTTTCAAACGGTTGTATTTTTCGCAGATGCAGCAGGTGCTGCGATGCAGAAGCGTGCGCCGCTGTGATATCGGGTTGGAAGCAGATGATTCGTGGCCGTTTCGGCGCGGGGCAGAGCCCGGCCTATTCGCCCGCCCGTGGGGGTTCCGTCAGAATGACCGGCTGCCGGGTCTGCGGCAGAATGCTGATATCAGACAGCTCTCGGGCTGTGCCGTTGAGTTTCAGCCATTCGACCACCGATCCGCTCTCCAGATCGACGACGATCAGGCCGCAGCGGGCCGTGGTATTGTACCTGTCGAGCCGTGAGGGAAGGGCGAAGTCGCCCGATGACTCTTTGCGCAGATGTGACAAGCCAATCACGGCAAACCGGTCGATGATCCCCATGCCGCGCGCATAGCCCGGGCAAAAGGCGATCTCTTCCAGCCGGCCGCTGGCCGGATCGACATAACCCAATGACCCATTGCCGCTGTCCAGCACCCAGAGCCGGTCCTGCGCCCAGCGTGGGCTGTGCGGCATCGTCAGCCCGTCGCACATCACCTCGTCACTGGCCATTTCGATCACCACCCCACCCGACTGGCAGTGCTTTCGCCAGCCCTGTGGCCTATCGCTGCAAGAGGCCGCCGTGACTGCATAGGGTTTGCCGTCACGCAGGGCGAGGCCGCTCAGATGGCAACGATCCTCGGCGGTCAGGCTGCTGATGAAATCGGGCTGCCAGACGGGGATAAAGCCCCGCTCACCGCTGGGAATCGCAACGCAGGAATAGAGCGTGTTGACGAAAAGTAATTCACCGGTATCTGCCTCTGCCATCTCATGAATCCTGAGATCGCCGGTCATGTGGCTCAACTGCGGATGATACACACGATCAGGCCCCAGCGACCGGGTATAGTCAGCGGGGTGAGGTGTGAAACGCCAAAGCTGGTTTCTGGCCGCCAGCCAGAGCTTGTCCGCATCGCCATGCAAGGCCATGCAATCGGTAAATCGGTGCGTGGAATGGCTGAGACTGCCATCCCTGTGCAGGCCCAGCAGAAAAAGCGCATCCTGCTGAGGGGTTGAAAAGGCGATGGAGCAATGGTTCTCAGCCAGCCACAGCGTGAAATTGCGCGACACCTCGATACTGGATGCACCCGCAGTGCCGGGCTGTATTAGCCTGGCTCTCCCTGCTGTCGCGTGATCTGAAAGGGGCATCTGGGGTCCAGCGTTGAATGACGTGATCATGCAAGCCATTGCCGCATTGCGCAACGGCTGTGATGCGTGACGCCCGCCGGGAAAGCGGCGCCGGACCGACGAAGGCTGAAATACCCTCGGAATGCCGCGATGACGCGGCGGGGGCGGGGAGGGGGGGGGCGGGGGCCTGCCGGCCCGGCCATGATTCAGACCCGGCCCTAGCCGTAATGTGCCACAGGCGTTCCTGCGATCGCCGACATGTTCAGCAGCCCGCGCGCGGTGATCGACGGGGTGACCACATGGGCCTTGTTGCCCATACCGATCAGGATCGGCCCGACCTCAAGCCCGCCGGCCTTCATCTTCAGGATATTGCGCACACCCGATGCCGCATCGGCCGAGGCAAAGACCAGAACATTCGCAGCGCCCTGAAAACGACTGTTTGGCAAAAGGCGATCGCGGATCACCTGATCCAGCGCCGCATCGACATTCATCTCGCCCTCATAGCAGAAATCGGGCTCTCGCGCGTCCAGCCGCTCAAGCGCCTCGCGCATCCGGCGGGCCTGCTGGGTCTCCATGTTGCCGAACTGGCTTTGGGTGCAAAGCGCAATTTTCGGGGTCAGGCCAAAGCGGCGTACATGCCGCGCGGCGCCGATCACCGTTTCCATGATCTGTTCGGGCGTGGGGTCCGGGTGGACATGGGTATCGGCGATGAACAGCGGCCCATCTTCCAGAATCATCATCGACAGTGCCGCCACGGGATGCAGCCCGTCACGCGCCAGAATTTGACGGACATAACCCAGATGCCAGAGGTACTGACCAAAGGTGCCACAGATCATGCTGTCGGCCTCGCCGCGATGAACCATGACCCCGGCGATGGCGGTGGTATTCGTCCGCATGACGGCACGGGCAATGTCAGGCGTGACACCCCGGCGGGCCATCAGCCCGTGATAGGTTTCCCAGTAATCGCGATAGCGCGGGTCATTTTCCGGGTTCACAAGGTGGAAATCGCGGCCCGGGCGGATCGGCAGGCCATAACGCTCGCACCTTGCCTCGATCACCTCGGGGCGGCCGATCAGGATGGGCAGATCGGTGGTTTCCTCCAGCATCGCATTGGCGGCGCGCAGCACCCGCTCATCTTCGCCTTCGGCAAAGACGATCTTGCGCTCGGCCTGACGGGCGGCCTCGAACACCGGGCGCATCAGCAGGGCGGATTTGAACACAGAGCCGTCCAGCTTGCGCTTATAGGCGTCCAGATCCTCAATCGGGCGGGCGGCCACGCCGGTTTCCATCGCGGCCTTGGCGACAGCCGAGGCGACCACACCGATCAGGCGCGGGTCGAAGGGCTTGGGGATCAGGTAATCCGCCCCAAAGGACAGGGTTTCGCCACGATAGGCGGCGGCGGCCTCGGCGCTGGTGGTGGCCCGCGCAAGGGCGGCGATGCCCTCGATACAGGCCAGTTCCATTTCATCGTTGATCGTCGTGGCGCCTACATCAAGGGCGCCACGGAAGATGAAGGGAAAGCAAAGGACGTTGTTCACCTGATTGGGGAAATCTGAGCGGCCCGTGGCGATGATCGCCTCGGGGGCAACCTCGCGGGCGAGATCGGGCAGGATCTCGGGCGTGGGGTTGGCCAGCGCAAAGATGATCGGGCGCTTGGCCATCTTGGCGACCATCTCTTGCGTCAGGACGCCCGGGCCGGACAGGCCGAGGAACAGGTCGGCGCCGGCGATCACCTCAGAGAGGGTTGCCGCAGCGGTGCCTTGGGCAAAAGCCTCTTTCTGCGGGGTCATCTGGGTGGTGCGGCCCTTGTAGACGAGGCCATCAAGATCGCAGAGCCAGACGTTCTCGCGCTTGACCCCCAGTTTGACCAGCATTTCCAGACAGGCGATTCCCGCCGCGCCGCCGCCGGTCGAGACCACCTTGATCTGATCGAAGCGTTTGCCGGCCACAACCAGCGCATTGGTTGCCGCCGCCCCGACGACAATCGCCGTGCCGTGCTGATCGTCGTGAAAGACCGGAATGTTCATACGTTCGCGGCAAAGTCGTTCAACGATAAAACAATCTGGCGCCTTGATGTCTTCAAGGTTGATCGCGCCAAAGGTAGGTTCAAGGGCGCAGACGATATCGGCCAGCTTTTCCGGGTCGGGTTCGTTCACCTCGATGTCGAAACAGTCGATATTGGCGAATTTCTTGAACAGGACGGCCTTGCCCTCCATCACCGGCTTGGAGGCCAAAGCGCCAATGTTTCCAAGGCCAAGGACGGCCGTACCATTGGAAACCACAGCGACCAGATTACCGCGAGAGGTGTAGCGGCTGGCCGTTGACGGGTCAGCCTTGATTTCGAGGCAGGCTTCTGCCACGCCGGGCGAATAGGCGCGGGAAAGGTCGCGTCCGTTGGCGAGCGGCTTGGTCGCCCGGATTTCCAGTTTACCCGGTTTGGGAAATTCATGGTAATCCAGCGCCGCCTGTCGCGCCGCCTGCTTGACGTCATCCTGCCGCGAGTCGTCCATCTCCGTCCTCCCAGAAAACTTGTTTAGCCTTAAACCATATCGCTCCGCGTGCCAACCGCTGAGGGCGCTAACAGTTGCCGGCAATCCTTGCAAATCCCGCATGGCAGCCCCACCATGACGTCAAACCGGAAGGAAAGCCATGACAGAGACTCGTGCCGAAATCCGCCTGCCCACCACTGAGCTGCGCGATGACCTGCCGTTCTATACCCGGCGGCTGGGACTGCGCCTTGACATGATCTACCCCGCCGACAACCCCGAGGTAGCGGTCCTGTCAGGGCACGGATTGCGCCTGCGCCTGCAAAAAGGGGCGCCCGAAGCCCCCGGGACATTGCGCATCCTGACGGATAACCCGGATGGTTTTGCCGACGGCGCGCGTATCCT
>CALLZQ010000856.1 GCA_937858255.1 uncultured Tabrizicola sp. | reverse complement strand
GCCCTGCCACGCCCACCAGCGTCAGCGCGGCCCCGATCCAGATCAGATATTCCATACGCCCCTCCGGCTGTGATGCTGGTCCGATTGCCCGCCTATCGCGCCGGGGCTTGCCGCGCAAGTCTTGAACCCGGGGCGGGGCCGCGCTAGGGAAGGGGCCTTTCGCGCCACCCCCGATCCATGAGGCCCCGATGAACGACATGACCGACGCCTATGCCGTGACCGCCGATGAGTTGCGCCAGTTCATCGAGCGCGCCGAACAACTCGCCGCCGAAAAGAAAGACATCGCCGAGCAGGAGAAAGAGCTGTTCGCCGAAGCCAAGGGCCGGGGCTATGACACCAAGGTGATGCGCAAGGTCATCGCCCTGCGCAAGCGCAAGCCCGATGAGATCGCCGAAGAAGAGGCGGTGCTGGAGATGTACAAATCCGCGCTCGGCATGGCCTGAACGCGGTCTCAGGCCGACAGGAAAGTCACGCCGGGCAGGGTGCGGATGCGCTCGATATCGGCGCGATAGGCCGCCGTCAGCGTCTCGACCGTGTCTTCGGTCCAGCCGGGCAGTTCGACCTCTTGCTCGACCCGGTCGGGCAGGGCGAATTTGTCGAGGAAGGCCGAGACGACCCGCCGCCGCTGCGCTGGCTGGGTGATATTATGTTCGGCCAGATAGGCCCGCATTCGCGCCAGCCCGTCCGAGGCCATGATGCCCGCCAGCACCTCATCTGCATCCTCCAGCACTGTGCCGGGCGCATGGCCAGAGACCGCCTGCAAGACCTCGGGCCAGATCAGCGGCACATCTTCGTCGCACCAGACGGTAAAGGGCACGTCCGGGTTCTGTTCCAGCACATCCTCGATCACGTCGGACCAGTGCAACAGCAGGGGGTCGGCCCCTTCCATGAACTGCTCATAGGTCTTGTCGCGCTGCTTGGCAAAGAGGTCGGGCAGAAAGCCGGCCGGGTTGCGGATCGCCAGATGAAATTCGGCCTCGATCTCGGGGAAGATCTGGGTGAAGGCGCGCACCCGTTCCGCCGCCGCCGGGTAAAGCCGGTCCTTCAGCACCCATTGCGGAAAAGACAGGAAGTTTTCCCACGACAGGATCAGCCGGTCGGCGCGGTCCTCTTCCATGATCTGTTCCAGCACCAGCGCCTGCGTGTCGCGGCTGGCGGCTTGCCCCTTGAGCGTGATGGCCGTGTCGCGCAGCAACGCGCGATAGCGGTTCGGCCCGGGCACGACGATGCCCTGCTCGCTGAGAACCTGCCGGTTTTTCAGCAGGCAGCGCAGAAGCCGCTCTTCATCGGTGCAATGGGCGCCAAGGTGATAGACGATACGCATCGACTGCTCGTGCTTTGTTCTGGTTTTGCCGTGACTATACGGGGTTTTTGCCGGGGGTGAACCCGGGTCCGGCAGAAAAGCCGGTGCCGCAGCCTTCCTGCCACGCGCGGGCGGGGAAATCTGGACAGGGCGGCGCTGCGGGTGTAAGCGGCAAGGATGGCCGAGCAAAACACTCAAGTTCCCCGCCGGGCCACCGGCCTGCGCCTGCCGAGGCTTGACGGCTGGGTGATCGGCGCGGGGCTGATCGCGCTGGTGGTGCTGGCGCCGATGGCCTCGGTCTTCTGGTTGGCGCTGCATCCGACCGAAAATATCTGGCCGCATCTGATGGCGACGGTTCTGCCGCGTTATCTGGCCAATACGCTGATCCTGATGGCGGGCCTGTCGGTTCTAACTGCGGCACTTTGGCTAGTAAGGGCCTAGTAGGTGAGCATCCAGCGTCGTTCG
>CALLZQ010000855.1 GCA_937858255.1 uncultured Tabrizicola sp. | reverse complement strand
TTGCCAGCCGCCCCCCCGCAGCCCCGCCACCAACAGCGCCAGCTCATCGCTGGTGGAAAACCGCCCCACCTCGAACCGCTTGACCAGATCGATCAGCGAGCCTGCCTCCAGCGCCACCTCAAGTTCGGCCAAGGCGCCCAGCGTCAGTTTGGCGACATGACGGCGACCATCCAGCACAACCGCCACCTCACCCGCCCATGGGTTCGCCATCACAGCGCCGTAAAGATCAGCGCCCCGGCCGAGGCGAGCGACAATTCATAGGTCGCCTCGCCGTTATGGCTGCCGGCATATTCGATCGAGGTGATCTGGAAAGGCCCTTCAACCACCCCGAAACTCGGGATGATCACCTGCCAGTCCGGCACCTCACCGTCAAAGAAAATCTGCCGCGCGCGTTCATCCGTCCCTGCATCGCGAAACACGCCCGAGCCAGAGATCGAGGCCGATTTGACCCCGGCCCCGGCCAGCAACTCGCGCCAGCCGCCCGTGCTTTCCAGACTGGTGACATCCACTGTCTCCGCGTTAAAGCTGATGCGGGTCGCCCGCAGCCCCGCCACGGTCTCAAAGCTCCCGTCGGTTGACAGGTCTACCTTCAAAAGCACGTCCTTGCCGCTCTGAACAGCCATTCGTCAAACTCCAGTTTGCAGCCCAGATCAGGGCGTTACACTTCGATCCTTGCGCGGAACGTCAAGTCGATCCGCCGGATGTCACCATCCTCCAGCCGCCGGGCATTGGCGCGCTGAAACCAGATGCCGACCACCCTTCCTTGCGTCAGTGCGGGGGTGCCATCGACCAGGGCCTGAGACACCTCGGCTGCGACCGATTTGGCCGCCAGAAACCCTTGCGCATCGGAAATCACGCTGACGGTAAAGCGATGTTCGGCGCCGCCGCCCGATTTGTCCGAGGCATCGACTGCCTCTTCCGGCCCCAGCAGCACAAAGGTGCCCGTGCCCCCGCCGGGTGGAATCGCATCCAGCACCTGCACCCCCGCCAAGGCCGGCCAGTCGGTCAGCAGATCATAGAGCGCCACCTGCAAGGCGGCGGCTGCCTGATAGCTCATGCCGGTTCCTCCTCTCGCGCGAAACAGGTCAGATAGAGGTCATCACGCTCGGTCACGGCGAGGATGGCGAACACCCGCGCCCCGTCACGAAAGCGCTGTCCGGCACGGGGCCGGCGCTCATTGCCTTGCGGAGCGGCGCGAACGGTGATGCGATAGGGCACCTGGGTCAGCGTCACTTCCTCGCCCCCCGCCTCTCGTCCCGAACCGGGCCGCAGTTCGGCCCAGACCTGACCCAAGGCAGCCCAGCTCTCGGCAAAGCCACCGGCGCCATCGGCCACCCGCACCGAGGTTTCCAGCACCAGGGGCCGGTTCAGTCGCAGCGCGCTCATGGCCGCCCCCCGCCCAGAACCCGCACGGTGCGCCAACGCTCGATCAGCGCCTGCACCGCCACCGGCAGCGCCGGCCCCGTCTGCCCGCCACTGTGGCGCTGCTCATAATATTCCGCCGCCAGCAGCATCACCGCCTGCGCCAGATCGGCCGGAACATCGGCCCAGAGCGGGCCAAAACCGGCATCAAAGACGATCTCGGCCGCGCCCAGTTCGGGGATCACCGGCAGCCCGCCAACCCCCACCAGCCGCGGCCGCGCCCCATCGCGCACCAGCCGCCAGCGTGCCGGATCGACCGCCACCGTGCCGCCCGCCGCATCCTCCAGCGTCACCGAAACCACCGCCGCCACCGGCGCCACCGGCAGGGCCTGCCCGTCCGCCCCCTCGCGCCAGCAGTCGAGGCGCAAGAGAAAGCGCCGGCTCAGCAGCGCCTTGCCGGTCCGTCCCTCGATCGCCGCCATCGCCGCCATCAGTTGCGCCGCGATCAGCGCATCCTGCATCCCGTCATCGGCAAAGCCCGAGCCCAGCCGCAGGTGGTCCTTCATCGCCTGCACCGGCAGCGCACCGCCCGGCACCGCCGTCACTTCGGTCAACATCATCGCATCTCTCTCCGCTCTGGCCTCAGAAACATGGCTCGGGCGCGCGCCCCACACCGCTCGAACGGAGGGGGGAGCAGCTAGTCGGCATGGGTATCCCGCGCGCCCGAAAGGGACCGGGGTTGCCCCCGGCCATCCGCCGCGTCTTACGACAGGGCGAACTTCAGCAGCTTGATCGCGGCAAAGTCGGACACGTCACCGCCGACTCGCTTGCTGGCATAGAACAGCACATGCGGCTTGGCGCTGAACGGGTCACGCAGCACCCGCATGTCCGGCCGCTCGGCGATGGTGTAGCCCGCGTTGAAATCGCCAAAGGCGATGGCGTAGGCATCGGTGCCGATATCGGGCATATCCTCGGCGATCAGCACCGGATAGCCCATCAGACGCGCCGGTTCGCCCGCTGCCAGGCCATCCGACCACAGGAAGCGGCCATCGGCATCCTTCATCTTGCGCACCGCGCCGGCGGTTTTCGAGTTCATGACGAAGGTCGCATTCGCGCGGTAGGGCGCGTCCAGCGCATAGACCAGATCGACGATGGCATCGGCCGGGTTAGCTGCGTTGAAGTCACCCGCCTCGCCGGTGGCGATATAGCCAAGGCCGCCCCAGGCCCAAGAGGCGTCGGCCACCTTGGTATGGGTCAGGAACCCTTTGGGCTTGTCGATCCCGTCGCCATTGACAAAGGCCGCCGCCTCGGACCGGGCGAACTTGTCCGAAATCCGGCCCGCCAGCCAGCCCTCGACATCAAAAGCCGAGTCGTCCAGCAGGCGCTGGCTGGCCTTGGGCATCGCCGACAGTTCATGCAGCGGGATCGAGATGCGCTCGATGGCCGGGGTGGCGCTTTCGGTCGCCGCCCCCGATTCCGTCGCCCAGCCCGAGCCGACATCGGAATGGTCGATGATCACATCGAAGGAACTGGCCTCGACCTGCACCACATTGGCGATGGCGCGGATAGAAGAGGTCGATTTCAGCGACGAACGGATCATCTCGGCGGTCTGCGGATCGACCAGATAGCCGCCCTCGGCGGCCACCGAGGTATTCAGGGCCTTGCCCTCCAGCACAAGGCCGCGCAGGCCATCGTCATCGCCCGAGCGCAGATAGGCATCAAAGGCCTTCTGATGCGGCACTTCCACCTCGGCATGGGCCGAGAGTGCGGGGCGGCCATAGGTCATGGTCTTTTGGTTCAGCATGGTCAGTCGCTCTTCCTGATGTTGCAGCGCTTGTTTCACTTCGGCCTGAAAGCCTTTGATCTCTTTCAGGAAACCGGACATTGCCGAGGTCACCTCGGCAGCCGGATGCATGGGCTCGGGGCGTTTTTCCCCGGCCCGAGACTGGTTCTCGGTCATCGTCTCTCCTTGAGGGTTGACTGAACGCCGGGCCTTACCGCTCGGCCAGTTCCCGGCGCGCGGTCTCAAGCTGCGCCGCCAGTTCGCGCCAGATGGTATCTTCGGCCTTGGCCGCCACCCGCGCCTCGCGAAGCATCGGGAAGGTCACCAGCGACACTTCCCAAAGCTCCAGTTCCGCCAAGAGCCGCTGGCCCTTGCCGTCACGTTCCGCTTTCACCGTGCGATAGCCGATCGAC
>CALLZQ010000854.1 GCA_937858255.1 uncultured Tabrizicola sp. | reverse complement strand
CGCGATAGGTGTTCTGCGCCTTGCCGGCGCTGATCCCCTTCGAGACGATGCGCGATTTGGTGCGCTTGCCCAAATGGACCATCTTGGTGCCGGTATCGGCCTGCTGGGCGTTATTGGCGATGGCGATGGAATAGAACTCGCCCTGGCTGTCATCGCCGCGCAGGATGCAGGAGGGGTATTTCCAGGTAATCGCCGAGCCGGTTTCGACCTGCGTCCACATCACCTTGGATTTCGCACCCCGGCAATCGGCGCGCTTGGTGACAAAGTTGTAGATCCCGCCCTTGCCATTTTCATCGCCCGGATACCAGTTCTGCACCGTCGAGTATTTCACCTCTGCCTCGTCGAGGATCACGATCTCGACCACCGCGGCGTGAAGCTGGTGGGTGTCGCGCTTGGGGGCGGTGCAGCCCTCAAGGTAGCTGACATAGGACTTCTTGTCGGCGATGATCAGCGTGCGTTCAAACTGACCGGTGTTTTCCGCGTTGATCCGGAAATAGGTCGAAAGTTCCATCGGGCAGCGCACGCCCTCGGGGATGTAGACAAACGAACCGTCTGAAAACACAGCCGAATTCAGCGTGGCAAAGAAATTGTCCGAGGGCGGCACGACGCTGCCGAGGTATTTCCTGACCAGTTCCGGGTAATCGCGGATCGCCTCGCTGATCGGGCAAAAAATCACGCCGGCCTTTTTCAGCTCTTCCTTAAAGGTCGTGCCGACCGAGACCGAGTCAAAAACGGCATCCACCGCCACCTTGCGCTCACCCTCGGGCGCCTCGACGCCTGCCAAAAGCATCTGTTCTTTCAAGGGGATGCCCAGCTTTTCGTAAGTGGCCAGCAGCTTGGGGTCGACCTCATCCAGCGACTTGGGCTTGGTCGTCATGCTCTTGGGTTTGGCGTAGTAATACTGGTCCTGATAGTCGATCTCAGGATAGTTCAGCATCGCCCAGCGGGGTTCCTCCAGCTTGACCCAGCGGCGATAGGCGGCAAGGCGCCATTCCAGCATCCATTCTGGCTCGCCGTTCTTTTCGCTGATCAGACGGACGATCTCTTCGGAAATGCCCTTGGGGGCATATTCCATTTCGATCTCGGTTTCCCAGCCGTACTTGTACTTGCCGGCCATCGCCTGAACGGTTTCGATCGTTTCGCGATCAACGCCCTCACGAATATCGGTATCAAGTGCAGCCATTGGCTTCCCCCATCAGATCAAAGGCTTGCGCCCGTTATTTCATGCGGCACGCGAACGCGCCCTGGCATAGGCCGCCAGCCAGACATCGGCGAAACGCTCGACATCGGACCGGCTGACCCCGGGGCCGATCGAGATGCGGATCGCCTGCGCGGCCAGCCCCTCGTCATAGCCCATGGCGGTCAGAACCTTGCTGGCCCGAACCTTGCCGCTGGAACAGGCCGAGCCTGCCGAAACGGCAACGCCCGCAAGATCCATCGCCATTACCTGCGTCTCACCTTTCCAGCCGGGGGCGATAAGACACAGGGTGTTCGGCAACCGCTCGGCGCCTTTTCCGACTGAAATAGTATTGTTTGCGCCGGACGACAATGCTGAATCTAGAATATTTCTAACTTCGGCAACCTCTTCCCAGACACCGGCGGCCAGATCGCGGGCAGCCGCCTCGGCGGCGGCGGCAAAGCCAGCGATGCCGATCAGGTTTTCCGTGCCAGCGCGGCACCCCATCTCTGCCCCCCCGCCGCGCTGTTGCGGCGACACACCCAGTCCCCGCCGCAAGACCAGTGCCCCGATCCCTTTGGGCCCGCCCAGCTTATGCGCCGAAATCAGTCCCATGTCGCAGCCCAGCCAGTTAAAGGCGATGGGCAGTTTGCCAAAGGCTTGGGTCAAATCGCTGACCGCCAGCCCCTGCGGCAGAGGCTGCACCACCCCGGTTTCCGAATTGGCCAGTTGCAGCGCTGTTCGCGCAGGCTCTGTCACTGCCACCTGCCCTAGCGCATCAACGGCCAGTCCAGCGTCACACCAGGCCGCCACCGCTTCATGCTCGACCGCCGCACAGGCGAAACCCCGCCCCGCCAGTGCCAGCGCCGCCGCCTCGGTCGCGCCCGAGGTAAAGACGATATCCGCCCCCTCGGCCCCCAACGCGGCCGCGATGCGCGCGCGGCTTTTCTCCATCAACGCCTTGGCGGCACGCCCCTCGGCATGAACGGATGAGGGGTTGCCGACCACCTCCATTGCCTCGATCATCGCCGCCCGCGCCTCGGGCCGCAGGGGGGCCGTCGCGTTCCAGTCGAGATAGAGCCGCCCGTTCATTCCTCATCCACCACGCGGAACAGCGCCGGCACCGCCGGGCAGGGCTGCATTTCGTTGTTCACCACATCGGAAAGCCGGGTCTGATGCAGAAAGACATAGACATGCGCCGAAAGGCCCAGCCACAGCCGGTTGGTCAGGCTTTGCGCCCGGCTGCCCGAGACGGCGCCCGAGGCCCCTGCCCCGGTATGCATCGCATCGACGGTTTCCTCGACCGCCTGCATCACCTCGGAAATGCGGATATCCGAAGGGCTGCGCGCCAGCTTGTAGCCGCCACCCGGGCCGCGTACCGCCTCCACCAGACCGGCCCGCCGCAGCTTGACGAAAAGCTGCTCCAGATAGGGCAGCGAGATATCCTGCCGCTTGGAGATCGCCGCCAGCGACACCAGATCGTCCCCCTTGGCCAGCGCCAGATCGGCCAGCGCCACCATCGCATATCGCCCCTTGGTCGAGAGTTTCATCGCCAAACCCCGGAATTTGCCCCGGATCCGGGGCGTAAAGTGATTGACGGCAAGCCAAGGGGCCATTACCTGAAATCGACCCCAAGGGTGGCCCGGCCGCCCGTTTGGACGGTACTAGATATGCCGGGCGATAGCGTCAAGAAATCGCTCGTGCCAAGCACAGGCAGGACACAGATGCCCGAAGTGATCTTCGCAGGCCCCGAAGGCCGTCTCGAGGGACGTTATCACCCGCAAAAGGACAAGGACGCGCCGATCGCCATCGTGCTGCATCCGCATCCGGCCTATGGCGGGACGATGAACAACAAGGTCGTCTATAACCTGCACTATGCCTTTTACAATCTGGGCTTTACCGTGCTGCGGTTCAACTTCCGCGGTGTGGGGCGCAGTCAGGGCGAATATGATCAGGGCATTGGCGAACTCAGCGATGCCGCCTCGGCGCTCGACTACCTTCAGTCGATGAACCAGAACGCCAAACATTGCTGGGTGGCCGGTTTCTCCTTTGGCGCCTGGATCGGCATGCAACTCCTGATGCGGCGGCCGGAAATCACCGGCTTTGTCTCGGTGGCGCCGCCCGCGAACCTCTATGACTTCAGCTTCCTCGCGCCCTGCCCCTCGTCCGGTCTGATCATCAATGGCAGCGCCGACAAGGTCGCCCCGCCCAAGGATACCAAATCGCTGGTCTCGAAACTGCATGAGCAGAAGGGGATCACCATCACCCATACCGAGATCGAGGGTGCCGATCACTTCTTCAAGGATGAAGAGGCCCATATGAAGCCGATGATCGACACGGTGTCGGATTACGTCCGCCGCCGTCTGGGCGAGGCGTCGCGCTAGGATGGCCGATTTCATTCAGGATCTCGCCGACGGGCTTGCCCGCGATGTGCTCGAGGGATCGCGGGAACTGGGTGATGCCTATTTTTATGAACAGGTGTCCAAAGTCATCGGCGCCTCTTCCCCGACGCTGCAAGAGGCGTTCATGACCTCAATCCGCATCCGTCTGGCGGAAAAGCGCGGGCGTGAGTTTCTGGGCCGGGCGCTGGAGGCGAAACGGTCAGGCAGCAAGATGCCCGAGGCCCCGCGTGAGGCGGAAAAGGGCGGCCATTGACGGATCGGCTGGGCGCGCAATTTGC
>CALLZQ010000853.1 GCA_937858255.1 uncultured Tabrizicola sp. | reverse complement strand
GCCGCCGATCTGGCTGTCGCTGTCGCTGCTGGTGGTCTCGGCGCTGGACCGGCTGGTGCCCTGGGGGCTGTTTGGGCCGATGGGGCCGCCGGTGGGCGGGGTGCTGGTGCTGGCGGGGCTGGCACTGATGGGGCTGGCGGCGGGGCAGATGTTGCTGCGGCGCACGACACTCATTCCGCGCCGCGATCCCTCGGCGCTGGTCACGGGCGGGGTGTTTCGCCTGTCACGCAACCCGATCTATCTGGGCGATGCGCTGATCCTTGCCGGGGCGATCCTGTGGTGGGACGTGCCGCATGGCGTGCCGGTGCTGATCGGCTTCATGGCGCTGATCCAGCACCGCTTCATTCTGGAGGAAGAGGCGCGGTTGCACAGCACCTTCGGCGGTCAATTCGAGGACTGGGCCGCCCGCACCGGTCGCTGGATCGGCTGGAGCCGGGGCGCAACAGGCCAATTGTGACAAATGTGACGGGCCTGTTGCCGCAGGGCAGCATAAAACTTTGAAATAATGTTGCGCGGTGATATGTGGGCCGCAGAGTTTCCTGACCCGGCCCGGCCGGGAACGATATGACCACCTGAGCGAACGGGGGAGAGACAGTGAAAATCGGGGCACCGAGAGAGATATTCGAGGGCGAGAACCGCGTCGCCATGACACCGGATTCGGCGGTTCAGTTGCAGAAACTGGGCCATAGCTGCGTGATCGAGAGCGGCGCCGGCGTGAAGGCCGGGGTTTCCGACGCGGCCTATACCGCAGCAGGGGTCGAGGTCGTTCCGACCGCCAAGGCGCTCTATGAGGCGGCCGATATCGTGGTCAAGGTCCGCGGCCCCGAGGCCAAGGAAGCCAAGCTGCTGAAATCGGGTCAGACGCTGATCTCCTTCTTCTGGCCGGCGCAGAATGCCGAGTTGCTGGAGCAGGTTGCGGGGCAGGGCGCCACTGTGGTCGCCATGGATATGGTGCCGCGCATCAGCCGCGCGCAAAAGATGGACGCGCTGTCGTCAATGGCCAATATCGCCGGCTATCGCGCGGTGATCGAGGCCGGCCAAGGTGCTGATCGTGGGCGCGGGCGTCGCCGGTCTGGCCGCCATCGGTACTTCGACCTCGCTGGGCGCGATCACCTACGCCTTCGACGTGCGCCCCGAAGTGGCTGAACAGATCGAATCGATGGGCGCGGAATTCGTCTACCTCGATTTTGCCGAGCAGGCACAGGATGGCGCGGCGACGGGCGGCTATGCGGCCCCCTCCAGCCCCGAATTCCGCGAAGCGCAGCTCAAGAAATTCCGCGAGATGGCGCCCGAGGTGGATATCGTGATCACCACGGCCCTGATCCCGGGCCGCCCCGCGCCAAAGCTCTGGACCGAGGATATGGTCCAGATGATGAAGCCGGGCTCGGTCATCGTTGACCTTGCCGCCGAGCGTGGCGGCAACTGCGACCTGACCGTGCCGGATCAGAAGATCGTCACCGACAATGGCGTGACCATCGTTGGCTATACCGACTTCCCCAGCCGGATGGCGGCGCAGGCCTCGACGCTTTATTCCAACAATATCCGTCACATGATGGCGGATCTGACGCCCAAGAAAGACGGCGTCGTCAACCATAACATGGAAGATGACGTGATCCGGGGCGCGACCGTGACCCATGCGGGTGCCGTGACCTATCCGCCGCCCCCGCCCAAGGTGCAGGCGATCGCCGCGCAAAAGCCCAAGGAAAAGGCCAAGGAACTGACGCCCGAGGAAAAGCGGGCGCAGGAAGTGGCCGCCTTCAAGGCGCAGACCCGCAACCAGTTTACCTTGCTGGGCGTGGGCGGCGGTCTCTTGCTGCTCGCGGGGCTGTTCGCGCCCGCCAGCTTTATGCAGCATTTCATCGTTTTCGTGCTGGCCTGCTTTGTCGGCTTCCAGGTGATCTGGAACGTCTCGCACAGCCTGCATACGCCGCTGATGGCCGTCACCAACGCCATCTCCTCGATCATCATCGTTGGCGCGCTGTTGCAGATCGGCTCTGGCTCGTGGCTGGTGGTGATCCTTGCGGCGCTGTCGGTCTTTATGGCCGGGATCAACATTTTCGGTGGCTTCATGGTCACCCGGCGCATGCTCGCCATGTTCCAGTCGTAAGGGGGCCAGCACCATGGAATACGGATTTACCACGGCTGCCTATGTGGTTGCGGCTGTTCTCTTCATCCTGTCGCTCGGCGGCCTCTCTGGGCAGGAAAGCGCCAAGCGCGCCGTCTGGTACGGCATTGTCGGCATGGCCTTGGCCGCTGTTGCCACGCTGATCGGCCCCGGCGCCGGCAACTGGCTGATTTCGCTGGTGATGATCATCGTCGGCGGGGCTATCGGCTGGGTCGTCGCGCAGCGCGTCCAGATGACCGAGATGCCGCAACTCGTCGCCGCGATGCACAGCCTTGTGGGTCTCGCCGCCGTCTTCATCGGCTATAATGCCGAGATCGAGATGGTGCGGGTGGCCGCGATGCAGGCCGCCAACGATTCCGATGCCCTGCATGCGCTGGTTGGTTTCGCGCATAAAGTGGCCGAGAAATCGGCGACCGAGATTGCCATCCTGAAGATCGAGGTCTTCCTTGGTGTCTTTATCGGCGCCGTCACCTTTACCGGCTCGGTCATTGCCTATGGCAAGCTGGCGGGCAAGGTGGATGGCAAGGCCAAGAAGCTGCCGGGCGGGCATATCCTGAACGCCGGCGCCGCCATCCTCTCGGCGATCCTGTTGGTGATGTATTTTCAGGGCATGGGCACCTGGACGCTGATCCTGATGACGCTTTTGGCCTTCTTCATCGGCTATCACCTGATCATGGGGATCGGCGGCGCCGATATGCCGGTCGTGGTGTCGATGCTGAACAGCTATTCGGGCTGGGCGGCGGCGGCCATCGGCTTTTCGCTGTCGAACGACCTGTTGATCGTGGTCGGTGCGCTGGTCGGCTCTTCGGGTGCGATCCTGTCCTACATCATGTGCAAGGCGATGAACCGCAGCTTCATCTCGGTCATCCTCGGTGGCTTTGGCGGCACCACCGGCCCGGCGATGGAAGTCACGGGCGAGCAGGTGGCCATCGATGCCGAAGGCGTCGCCGCCGCCCTGAACGATGCCGACTCGGTCATTATCATCCCGGGCTACGGCATGGCCGTGGCGCAGGCCCAGCAGTCGGTTTCCGAACTGACCCGCAAGCTGCGTGCCAAGGGCAAGAATGTCCGCTTTGCCATTCACCCGGTGGCGGGGCGTCTGCCCGGCCACATGAACGTGCTGCTGGCCGAGGCCAAGGTGCCCTATGACATCGTTCTGGAAATGGACGAGATCAACGAGGACTTCCCCGAAACCGATGTGGCCATCGTCATCGGCTCGAACGACATCGTGAACCCGGCGGCGCAGGAAGACCCGAACAGCCCCATCGCCGGCATGCCGGTGCTGGAATGCTGGAAGGCGAAACAGGTCTTCGTGTCCAAGCGCGGCCAGGGCACCGGTTATTCCGGCATCGAGAACCCGCTGTTCTATAAAGAGAACACCCGGATGTTCTACGGCGACGCGAAAAAGTCGCTGGATGCCCTGCTGCCGATGATCGAGTATGGATCGGGCCCGGAACGAAAAAAGCCCCCGGCATTGCCCGGGGCTTTTTTCATTCAGGCCCGCCGATGATGTGGCAGGTCTCAAAAACGGTTGGTGCCTGCGGTGTGCCATCCTTGCCCAGCACATGTGCGGCATAGCTGGGGATCCCGGGCGGGATCAGAGTATCTTTCCGGGCCTCCCCCAGAAAGATGTGTTTGGCGGTCTCGGGGTCAATGTCGAACCAGCAAGGATCGTCGAACGTGCCCGCGTAGAGCCCGACCTTGCCAGGAAAACGCTCGAAACTCAGCCACAGCTTGGTCCCGCAATCGGCGCAGAAATGGGCATGGATCATCTTCCCCGATCCTGCTGAAACCGCATCGTAGACCCGGTGGGAACCTGACCAAAGATGCAGATCCCCATCGTCAAACACAGGTTGGACCATATAGGCCGATCCGGTTGCCCGCTGGCAAAAGGCACAATAGCAGACTGTCACCCGGCTTGGCTTTGCGCCCGTTTCATAGCGAACCGCGCCGCAAAGACATCCCCCTTCGTGCCGGTCCATGCCGTGCCCCTTCCTTTACCCGTTCACCCGGCCATCAAGCGCCGGTTTTGCTTTTCGCGCAACACTCGAATTGCATGCCAAAGTATTCCACCATTTCGCTTTTTCGACGGCACCGCGCGGCCTAAGCCTGAACCAATCAGACGCCGGACCCGAAAAATGCCCCAGATGATCGACCACCCGCAGCGCTATGCCATTGTGAATGAGCTGCACGCACGCCCCTATCCGGCGCTCGAGGTGCCTTGCCATGCTGTACATCTGGCGATCAAGGAACCAATTGATGCCGCCAACCGCGACCGTGCGCTGGATCGCCAGCACCTCTTGTCGCTGCTCGACCGCCATGGCGCCGGCCATCCGCAACCCGAGGCCAATCACTATTCCGACGCCATCGGCAAACATATGCTGAAATGGGAAAGCCACACTGAATTCGTGACCTATACCGCCTTTGGCAAAGGCGTGTCTGGCCGCGCCTTCGATCCGGCCGAGGCCGATGTTTTTCCCGCAGACTGGGTCGATGAAGCCCCGGGCAAGCGTCTTGTCTCTCTGTTGATCCGGGTGGAAGAGATGCCCGCGGACGAGGCGGCGATGCAGCAGAAACTGGAAGAATGGTTCGTCGGCGAAAGCCTTGCTGTCAGCCGCGTTGTCGAAGGCGCGGCGATTGTCGCCGGCGATTTCCGCATCGACCCGGCGGGGCTGATGCGCTTTGCGGTCTTCGTGCGCCCGGGAACCGGCCGCCGCCGCGTGGGCCGCATTGTCCAGCGCCTTTGCGAGGTGGAAACCTATCGCGCCATGTCGATGCTGGGCCTCGTCCGTGCCCGCAGCCTCAGCCAGAAGCTGAACGCACTTGACCCGCAATTGTCGTCGCTGGTCTCTGCCCTCGATACCGGCACGCGCAGCCCGGAAACCGCGCTGCATCAATTGCTGCAAATCTCTTCCGAACTGGAAAGCCTTGCGGTGAAATATACCTTCCGCTTCGGCGCCACGGCGGCCTATGAGGCTTTGGTCAGCCAACGGATCGAGGTGATGCGGGAACAGCGTGTCGATGGCCGGCAGAGCTTTGGCGAATTCATGATGCGCCGCTATGATCCGGCGATGCGCACGGTAAAGTCATCGGAAAGCAGGTTGCGCAGCATGGCCGAGCGGGCGCAACGTGCCGCCGAACTGCTTCGGACAAGGGTCGATGTCGAGCGATCCGCCCAGAACCAGAGGCTGCTGGAAAGCATGGACCGCCGCGCCGACCTGCAACTGCGGCTGCAACACACGGTCGAGGGCCTGTCGGTGGTGGCGATCAGCTACTATGCGGTCTCGCTGGCAGGCTATGTCGCATATCCGCTGGCCAAGGCGTTCGGGCTTTCAAAGGAAATGATGATGGTCGGGCTGACCCCGCTCGTCATCTTCTTCGTCTGGCTCATGGTCCGCCGCATCCGCGCCCATTTCGAATAGGCCAAGCCCGGCCTCGGGCAATTTGCCAAAAGGGGGGGCGCTGCCCCCAATCTTTTGCAAGCAAAAGATTTCCCCCGGGATATTTAAGGACAGAAAATGAGGCAGTTCCGCTCTCTTTTCTGTCTATAAATATCCCGGGGGGAGGCGCTTTCGCCATGCGAAAGCGGCGGGGGGCAGCGCCCCCCACCGGCGGTTATTGCAGGGCCTTGTCGGTGATCTGATGGGTCCAGGCCCCCTCGGGTGCCTTCGAGATGACCGGATCGGAACCGGGTGACAGCAGCGAGTTCACCGTCCGCTCGTAATCGGCGGGGTCAAGCGCGCCGTTCGAACCGGCGGTCAGCTTGGCGATCTCGCCCATCATCCGCTTCTGATGGTTTTCGGTCTGGGCGCCGGTTTCGTCGTTGTCGAGGACGATCATCGCCGCTTCGTCGGGGTTTTCCTCGGCGTATTTCCAGCCCTTCATCGAGGCACGAACGAATTTCACCATCTTGTCTTCAAAGGCCGGGTCTTTCAGGTTCTCTTCCAGAACGTAAAGCCCGTCTTCCATCGTGGCGACGCCTTCGTCCTGATATTTGAAGGTCACCAGATCGTCCGGGCTGAGGCCGGCGTCGATCACCTGCCAATATTCGTTATAGGTCATGGTCGAGACGCAGGCCGCCTGCTTTTGCAGGATCGGATCGACGTTGAAGCCCTGTTTCAGCACGGTCACACCACCGGGCGAGCCGTCGGTTTTCAGGCCGAGCTGGCTCATCCATGACAGGAAGGGATATTCGTTGCCAAAGAACCAGACGCCCAGCGTTTTGTCGGCGAAATCGGCGGGCGAGGCGATGCCCGATTCCTTGAGGCAGGTCAGCATCATGCCCGAGGATTTGAACGGCTGGGCGATATTGACCAGCGGCAGGCCCTTTTCGCGGGCGGCAAGGGCGGCGGGCATCCATTCGACGATGACATCGGCGCCGCCGCCAGCGGTCACCTGGGTCGGGGCGATGTCGGGGCCGCCGGGTTTGATGGTGACATTCAGGCCCTCTTCTTCGTAAAAGCCCTTTTCGGCGGCGACGTAATAGCCGGCGAACTGGGCTTGCGTCACCCATTTCAGTTGCAGCGTCACATCCTCGGCGCTGGCGGTGCCGGCGAGCAGGGCCAGGACGCTGGCGGTCAGGAATTTGTTCATTGTTCAACCTCCGTGTTGGGCCCGGTCGCGCGGGGCGCGGGCCAGTGATCCGCGTGAAAGGCGGCGGGTCGGGGACCTTGATCCGATGCGGCAGGGCCTTGATGCGGTCGCCCTCAACGCGCCAACACCGGCCCCGGGGGGCCGGCATATGCAGCGGATCTGGATGAGGCCGGGCATGACTGGGGCCCTGTCGAATCGTTCGGTTATTCTCGCAACCCGATCAACAGCTTACCGGAAGGGGACGATCACTCGTCAAGTGCATTCGTCGCCGCTGTGGACGGGCTGCGCGACAGGCCGGCCCGGAGGGCGGAAAACCGGCGGGAAACCGCGCTTTACCGGCCTCAACTGTCGGGGCGGATGCGCGGGCCGGTGCCCTTGGCGAAGGCGTCCAGTCGTTCGCGCGCGGCGGGCTGGGTATTGACGATGCCGGCCACCACCGCCTCGGCATAAGAGGCATCGAGCGCCGACATGTTGTTCATATGGCTGATGGCTGAACAGATGGCGAAATTGGTGAGCGGCAGGTTCTGCGCCGCCCGGCGGGCCAGTGACAGGGCGGTATCAAAGCTGTCGCCCTCGACCAGATATTGCGCAAGGCCGATATCCACCGCCTCTTGTCCCTTGTAGACCCGTCCCGTCAGCATCATGTCGATCATCCGCGCCTTGCCGACCAGATCGGCGACGCGGATCGTCGCCCCCCCGCCGGTGAAAAGGCCGCGCGTGCCCTCGGGCAGGGCGAAATAGGTGGTGGCATCGGCCACCCGGATATGGGCGGAAGAAGCCAGTTCCAGCCCGCCGCCGACCACCGCGCCCTTCAGCGCCGCGATCACCGGCACATCGCCATATTCCATCTTGTTAAACGCCTCATGCCAGCGCAGGCAGAGATGCATGAAATCGGCGGGGCTGCGGTCCTCGCGGTGATGTTCGACCAGATCGAGCCCGGCGCAGAAATGCGCGCCTTTGGCCGCCAGCACCACCGCCCGCACCCCCGATTGCGGCAGGGCGGTGAACAGCGCCACCAGTTCCTCGACCGTCTGGGCATTCAGGGCGTTGCGCTTGTCCTCGCGGTTCAGCGTCGCGATCAGGACGCCATCTTCCTGATGGTCGAGGGTCAGCATGTCGAGGGTCGGAAGCGCTTTCATCTTGGGTCCTTGGTCTTGAGGGCAGGGATCAGTCGGTGGCGGCAAGGGCCTTGGCCGACTGACGCAGCAGGTATTTCTGGATTTTGCCGGTGGCGGTCTTGGGCAGATCCTGCATGACGACCCATTTCGGGGTCTTGAAGCCGGCCAGCCGTTCGCGGCAATGGGCGATGACCTCGGCCTCAGTGGTCGTCATGCCGGGGCGAAGTTCAACAAAGGCACAGGGCGCCTCACCCCAAAGCGGATGGGGGCGGGCGACAACGGCGGCGGCCAGCACGGCGGGGGGGCGGGACCGCCCCGCCCCGCCCCCGCCCCCGGGCCCACTCCCCCCGCCCGGGATGACCCCACCCCTCCCCCGGTCACGGATCTGGAGATAGCCGTCGGGGTGAACCACGGCCGCATCGCCCGACCAGAACCAGCCATCCTGAAACGCCTCAGCCGTGGCGGCGGGGTCTTTGTAATAGCCCTTCATCACCGTATTGGCGCGGATGGCAATCTCCCCTTGGGTCTGGCCATCGGCGGGCACATCGGCGCCGCTGGCGCGGTCGACCACCCGGTTCGCCTCAACCATCGGAAAGGTCACGCCCTGCATCGCTTGCCGCTCGGCCTGTTCGGCGGCGGGCAGGGTGGCCCAGTCCTCTTGCCAGAGGCATTGCGAGATATGGCCATAGGTTTCGGTCAGGCCATAGACCTGCATCACCTCGATCCCCAGTCGCGCGGCCTTTTCCAGAACGGCGGGGGGAGGCGGGGCACCGGCGGTCAGGGCATGGCCCGGCGGGGAAAGCGGCGCCTGACCCGGCGCATCGCAGAGCATTTG
>CALLZQ010000852.1 GCA_937858255.1 uncultured Tabrizicola sp. | reverse complement strand
GCGGCGCGGCGGGCGGGGTTTCGTGCCCCTGGGGGGGGGGGAGAGACCGATCGCGATCAGATGTGCGGCAGGGGACAAGATGTGGAAGTCCGCCCCCGCCGCACGGGGTGCAACCGAAGTTGCCGCCTCAGGCTAGGCGCTTTTCGCGTTCAGCGAAAGGCCCGCCGGCGCGGCCTCGAACGAGGGAACAAGATGACGAATTTCAGGGGAATCTGTCTGGCCGGGGCGATGGCGCTGACCGCCGGTGCCGCCATGGCGCAGGAAGAGACGATCAAGGTGGGCGTGCTGCATTCGCTGTCGGGGACGATGGCGATCTCGGAAACCACGCTCAAGGACACCATGCTGATGCTCATCGAAGAGCAGAATGCCAAGGGCGGCCTCTTGGGCAAGAAACTTGAGGCGGTGGTGGTTGACCCGGCCTCGGACTGGCCGCTGTTTGCCGAAAAGGCGCGCGAATTGCTGACCGTCTCGAATGTCGATGTGATGTTCGGCTGCTGGACGAGCGTGAGCCGCAAATCGGTGCTGCCGGTGATCGAGGAACTGAACGGCCTGCTGTTCTACCCGGTTCAGTATGAGGGTGAGGAAAGCTCCAAAAACGTGTTCTACACCGGCGCCGCGCCGAACCAGCAGGCGATCCCGGCCACCGACTATTTCCTTGAAGAACTGGGCGTGCAGAAATTCGCGCTGCTCGGCACCGATTATGTCTATCCCCGCACGACGAACAACATTCTGGAGAGCTACCTGATTTCCAAGGGGATCCCCAAGGAAGACATCTTCGTCAACTACACGCCCTTTGGCCATTCCGACTGGTCCAAGATCGTGGCTGACGTGGTGGCCCTTGGCGCCGATGGCAAGAAGGTCGGTGTGATCTCGACCATCAACGGCGATGCCAATATCGGGTTCTACAAGGAACTGGCAGCGGCGGGCGGTTCCGCCGATGACATTCCGGTTGTCGCCTTCTCGGTGGGCGAAGAGGAACTCTCGGGCCTCGACACCTCGAACCTCGTCGGCCATCTGGCCGCCTGGAACTACTTCCAGTCCGCCGATGCCCCGGCCAATGCCGAATTCATCGCCAAGTGGAAGGCCTTTGCCGGTGAGAACCGCGTGACCAATGACCCGATGGAGGCGCATGTCATCGGCTTCAACATGTGGGTCAAGGCGGTCGAGGCGGCAGGCACCACCGATGTCGATGCTGTCCGTACCGCGATGTACGGTCTGGAAGTGCCGAACCTGACCGGCGGCGTGGCCAAGATGCTGCCGAACCATCACCTGACCAAGCCGGTGCTGATCGGTGAGATCCGCGCCGATGGCCAGTTCGACATCATCAGCCAGACCGAGCCGGTCGCCGGCGACGCCTGGACCGACTTCCTGCCGGAATCGGCGGTGCTGGAATCGGATTGGCCGGGTCTGGGCTGCGGCATGTACAACACCGAGACCAAGACCTGCGTGCAGCTGAAGTCGAACTACTGATGCGACCCTGCGCCGGGCGGGGATGATCCCGCCCGGTCCACTGCCGGCCCACCCGGCCGCGCCAAATTTCCCCGATCCAGCCAAGGCTCATCCCATGCGCCGCATTCTCGCCGCTCTTCTTGCGGCGCTCTTCCTTGCCCTGCCGGCTCCGGCCCCTGCGCAACAGGCGCCCGAAGCGGTTGCCGCGCAGACCAGCCCCGCCGCCGCGATCCTGATGGAAAACCGCGCGCTGGTGGAAAAGGCCTCGCGCACCAGTATCGGCCCGGTGATCGCGGCGCTGGCCGCCTCGGGCGATCCGATGGCGCCGGTGATCCTGACCGCCTGGGCGGAAAAGGCGCTGGGGATCCGCAAGGCCGATGGCGCATTTTTCCTGCTGACGGCCAAGGACGGCGGCTATGACCTGCGCGCCCTTGATGGCAGCGAGGCGGGAACGGCCGAAAAATCCGACATCACTGAACTCAAGCCCAATGCCGGGGTGCGCGGCCTGATCGCGACGGCACTGGTG
>CALLZQ010000851.1 GCA_937858255.1 uncultured Tabrizicola sp. | reverse complement strand
GCAGCCATCATTCCCTCCCGATGAAAAGTGGTTTACCCTTAAACTATCACAAAACCCCAAGCAACAGGGTTGGCGCCCATGGCCTATGCACCCAGCGCATAGCAGCCGAAAATGGTGCAGGGCAGGTCATTCCCCGACCCCGCCCGCCTCCAGCGCACGCACGATGGCACCATAGCCGCCCTCGGCCATGAAGGTCGCCTCTTCCATGGTGCTGGGCCTGCCAAGGGCCGCATTGCGGAACGGAAACCGGCCAAAGCGGCGAATGATCTCGCGATGCGCCTTGGCATGCAGGATATTGCCCGGCTGATCGGCCAGCCGTTCTTGCATCAGCCGCACCGACAGATCCTGATCGGCCAGTTCCTCGGAATGCTCAAACGGCATGTAGAAGAATTGCCGCTCGGGCGAAGGCGCGCCCATATCCCAGCCTTGATCCAATGCCTGCCGGGCCGCGGCCCGCGCCTGCGCATCGGTGGCAAAGGCCAGCGGACTGCCGCGATGGATGTTGCGCGAAAACTGGTCGGCCACGATCAGATAGGCCAGCGTGCCCACCGTGCCCTCGACCCAATGCTCCAGCCCGCCCTCGCGCAGCGCCTGCCACAGATCGGCGAATTGCAGGCTGACCGCCGCGTCAATCTCTGGCCCGCCGGCATACCAGCCTTCAGGGCCGATCTCGCCCAGCCAGAAATCCAGAACCTCGACCGGATCGGACATATGCACCTCCCGCAAGGCCCCTGCGGCCATGGGTCCAGCCTGTCAGCCCGGCCCCCGGGGCGCAAGCCTCATTCGCCGGGCGGGCGCATCCGGGCATCCTCGGCATCGACCAGCGCCGCAGCCTCGACCGCCACGACCGAGGCCGTGGGCGAAACCGGGGTAAAGCCCGAGGTCGCCTCGGGCGTGCGGCGGCGGCGGGTCATCCGCCAGGCGGCATAGGCGGCCAGTGCCCCGAACAGAATGGCCATGAACAGGAAGAACCCGCCCGAGCCGACCGACTCCAGCATCCAGCCTGTGATGATCGGGCCGGAAATCGCGCCGACGCCATTGATGAACAACAGACCCGCCGAGGCGGCTGCCATATCCGCCTTGTCGAGATAATCGTTCACATAGGCCAAGAGCAGCGAATAGAGCGGGTTCGAGATACCGCCCCCAATGGCGCCAATGATCACCAGCCCCCAGAACGGCAGGGCAAACAGGATCGGGGGGGTCGGCCCCCCCCCCCCAAAGCCGGAGAGCACAAGAACCAGCACCCGCCGGTCGATCCGGCCCAACAGCCCGCCGATCGGATATTGCCCCCCCACCCCGCCGATATAGATCCCAGAGACAAAGATCGACAGATCCTTGACCGACAACCCCACTTGCGTGCCCCAGACCGAGGCCATGCCGAACTGCGCCGAAAACACCCCGCCCAACAAGAACATCCCCACACAGCCAAGGGGCGAGGCGCGAAACAGGCGGCGAAAGGACAGCGGCTTGGTGGTGTCAAAGGCCGGCGCCTGACTGACCGACAGCAGGATCGGCGTAAAGGCCAGCGAAACCAGCACCGAGGGGATGACAAAGAGGATATAGCCCGAGGGGTCGCCCACATTCAGCAGCATCTGCGCCGAGATGATGCCGATCATCTGCACGATGAGATACAGCGACAGCGCCTGCCCCCGCGTCTCATTGGTCGAGGCATTGTTCAGCCAGCTTTCGGCGGTGATGTAGACGCCGGAAAAGGAAAAGCCGATCAGCACCCGCAGCACGGCCCAGACCATCCAATCGGGTGCGGCGGCATACATGATCAGCACCGCCGAGATCATCGAACCAAGCGCGGCAAAGACCCGCACATGCCCGACACGGCGGATCATGTCGGGGGCCATGCGGCTGCCGAACAGAAACCCGAGGAAATAGCAGGACATGACCACCGACATCTGCGTGGTCGAGAAATCCTCGATGGCGCCGCGAATACCCAGCAGCGTGCCCTGAATGCCATTGCCCAGCATCAAAAGCCCAAGGCCCAAAAGCAGCGCCCAAGTGTTGCGCAGAACCGAAATCATGTCAGGCCTCTCCTGTTTGCCCTGTCAGCCTAACGGCTTGGCGCGGCTTTGTCATATCGGCGGCGACAGGCCAAGGCGCGTTTCCGGCCCCTAACCGCGCGGCAGCAAAAGCGAGGCATCGCCATAGCTGAAGAAACGGTATTCGTTTTCAATGGCATGGGCGTAAATGCGGCGGATGCGGTCCGCCCCCATCAGCGCCGAGACCAGCATCATCAGCGTTGATTTCGGCAGGTGGAAATTGGTCATCAGCCCATCGGCGACGTGAAAGTCAAAGCCCGGATAGATGAAAATATCCGTAGGCCCCTCCCATGGCGTGACCCGGCAACTGCGGGCGGCGCTCTCGATCAGGCGCAGCGCGGTGGTGCCGACCGGGATCACCCGCCCGCCGGCCGCCTTGGTGGCGTTGATCTGATCGGCGGCGGCAGCGCTGACCTGCCCCCATTCGGCATGCATCTTGTGGGTGGTCACATCCTCGACCTTGACCGGCAGAAAGGTACCGGCGCCGACATGCAGAGTGACTTCGGTCAGAGTCACGCCCTTGGCCACCAGCGCCTGCAACAAGGGCGCGTCGAAATGCAGGCTGGCCGTCGGCGCGGCGACTGCCCCGGCATGGCGGGCAAAAACCGTCTGGTAATCATGCGCATCCTGCGCATCGGGGGCGCGCTTGGCGGCGATATAGGGGGGCAGCGGCATCGCCCCCGCCTCAGCCAGTGCCGCGTCGAAATTCTCACCCGTCAGGTTGAAGACCAGCCGCAGATCGGCCTCACCCTTCTCCGCGACAACAGCGGACAGGCCCGCCGCGAATTCGACCACCTCACCCACCGCCAGCTTGCGCAGCGGCTTGGCCATGGCCCGCCAGCCCTCGGCCGCAGGCTCCATCAGGGTGATCTCGATCCGTGCCTCGGCTTCACCCCGCCGGCGCCGTCCGGTCAGCCGGGCCGGGATCACCCGGGTGTTGTTCAGCACCAGCCGGTCGCCGGGTTGCAAAATCTCCAGCAAATCCGACACGCGCCGGTCGGCAATCGAATCCGCCTCTGCCAAGAGCAGCCGCGCCGAGGTGCGGGGCCGGGCCGGCCGGGTGGCGATCAGCCGCTCGGGCAGGTCAAAGTCGAAATCCGAGAGTTTCATTGCTTTTGCGTTCCAAGTACCGGGGGCGGGCTGCGAAAGATCTCGCGGAACATGCCGGGGGTCAGGATCGACAGCGGGTTCACCTGCACCTCGGGCGCGTCAGCCGTGCCGGAAAGCGCATAGTTAAAGCCGAACAGCCCCTCGCCCCGACGCGTCAGGGCCGCGCCGATGCCATTGACCAGATAGATCGGTGAGACCACCCCCTGCAAGGCCAGCCGGCGGGTTTTCGTGCCATAAAGCCCCGCGACCGTCACCCCTAGGCTGGCCCCCACGGCCGAACCCTCGCTGATCTGCACCGCCTGCGGGGTCAGGACCAGATCGAACTCGGCGCTGGAAAACAGGATGCCGGTGCCATTCAACTGCTCCAAGAGCCCCACGACCGAAACAGCCGACAAGAGTTCGGCAAGGGCCGAAGTCTTGCGCACACGAATGTCGCGGATCTCGGCATGGGCATCATAGGTGCCGGGGGCGCTGCGGGGGGTCAGGCGGGCCGCCAGCGTGCCACCCTTGGCGGTGGTGAAAATGCTTGCGGCCTTCAGCGCCGCGCCCGCATCGGGCGAGGTCAGGCGAATGGCGGGGCCATGACGTGCCGGCGCCGCCTCGCCCGTCACCGGCGCGGCGCCGTTGATCATGCCGCGAAAGTTGCCGTTAAAGCCGCCCCTGCTGGTGAAGCGGCCCTCAAAACCCGTCAGGGCGATACTGTCGGTGACAATCAGCCGGTCCAGTCGCAGCGCCAGCCCGCCCCCCGCCTGCCCGGCGCCCGCGGGCGCCCCCGGGCGGTCGCCGGAGCCGGCGCGGGCGGGGGGGTGGCGGGGCCAGGACGGCCGTCCGCCCACCGCGCGCTCCGACCGGACGACCGCCGACGAGGACCGGGAGCTGGAGGCGCTGCTCGCGGAGGAGCGCGCCGAGGCCGAT
>CALLZQ010000850.1 GCA_937858255.1 uncultured Tabrizicola sp. | reverse complement strand
AATGAACCTCGCGCTCGCGCTTTCTGATGAGGCGCCGCCGCAACAGATCCAGACTCGCTTTGACGTCCTGCTTTCCCGGCTGACGCTGCTGGAAGAGGGTCCACAACGCCGCTTTCTCAAGGATGCGGAGATTTTCGAAACGCTTGCAGGTTGGCGCAGCGGCCTTCTGGCGCTTGACCCGATGCAAGGGCCCGATCCGGCCGCGCTGCGCGCACATGTCTCGGCGCTGGTCGCAGCCCTGCGGAGCAAGGCCAGTCTGGTAATGTCCCACGAATGGCAGATTCAGGCTGAGCGACTGGACCGTATGGGACATTTGCACCGCCTCGCGCTGGTGTCGGTCTTGGGGGCTGCATTGGCAGGATTGGGGTTAGCTGCAATCCTGATCGATCGCGAGAGGCGGTTGATGAGAGGACGGCTGGATCGCCCCCGGGCTGAAAAGCTGGCCGGCGATCTGGAACGCGAGCGCGAAACCCCCGAGAACCACCCCCGATTCGCCGATCTGATCGCCCATCAACTCCGCACGCCGCTGGCTGTGATCGACAGCGCCATGCATCGCCTGACCCGGCGTGGCGGCCCGGTTTCGCCGGAATTGGTATCGGAAAAGGCGGCCGTCTCGCGCGAGGCAGTTGCGCGGCTTGTGAAGCTGACGGATACCGCCCTGATGATGTCACGGTTGGAACGTGACGGGGTTCTTCCCCATCTCGGTGCACATGACCTGCGTGATCTGGTGACCTCGGTCATTGACGACCTGGTGGTAACGGCACAGGATCGCGACCCCTCTCGCATCCGGCAGCAGGCGCAGGCGGCGCCGATGGCCGCGCTCTGCGATCCGGCGCTGACCGGCGAAATCCTGTCCAACCTGCTCCGCAATGCGCTTTTGTATTCTCCGCTCGATTGCCGCGTGGATGTCGAGGTTTCGCAGTCGCAGACTCACATCGTCTGCCGGATCGAGGACCGGGGGAGGGGCATGTCGCCTGAAGAGATCGCACGCGCCTTCGACAGGTTCCACCGTGGCAGCGGGCATGAGACCCTGCCTGGTTCCGGGCTGGGCCTGACAATTGCGCGCCATCTCGCCCGGATGCAGGGAGGTGACGTTAACCTGACACAGCGTGCCGGAGGCGGCCTGACAGCCGCGTTTTACCTGCCGAAGGAGGTCTCCGCATGACCGCGCCGCTGATCCTGTGCGTGGAGGACGAACCATCGCTGCGCGACGATATCGCGTTCGAACTGCACGAGGCCGGCTATGCCGTGGCGGCTGCTGCAGATGCACGCGAGGCGCTGACCTTTCTGGAAAACCGGCGCCCCGATCTGATCCTGTGCGATATCCTGATGCCCGGCATGGACGGAAGAGGGTTCATAACCCATTTGCGCAAGGCGCGGTCTGATCTCGACGACGTGCCCTTCGTCTTCCTGACCGCCCTGTCTTCACGCCAGCAGGTGATCGACGGGCGCATCGCTGGGGCCGACGACTATTTGACCAAGCCCATTGACTACGACCTGTTGCGTGCGACCGTAGACTCGCGCCTGAACCGGATGCAGCGGTTGCGCGCAATGTCGGGAGACCGTTCCGGTCTGACCGCGCTCGATCGGCTGGCCATCGGCGTGGTGTTGCTCGACGCCAATGGCGGAGTGGTCCATGCCAATCCTCTTGCCCGGCGCCTGTCGGACGAGGTCGGCATCGTGCTTGGCGGGCGCATCGCCATAGGCGGTGAAGATGGACGGAAACTGACCACGCTGATCGCCGCGCTGGGC
>CALLZQ010000849.1 GCA_937858255.1 uncultured Tabrizicola sp. | reverse complement strand
CGGGGCGCTGGCCAAGACCGCCTCGGGCGCGCTGGAACGCCAGCCCTATCTGCGCGTCACCAATTTGGCAGAGGCTATGGAAGAACTGCGCGAGATGGGATTCTTCCTCATCGGGCTGGATGGTGAGGCGCCCGTCACGCTGGAATCAGCGATTGGCGAGGCCGGCACCCGCCCGATTGGTCTGGTGATGGGGGCCGAGGGGCCGGGTCTGCGCGAAAAGACCCGTGAGACCTGCGACCTGCTGGCGCGCATTCCCTTTGCCGGTGCCTTTGGCAGCCTCAATGTCTCGAATGCTGCCGCCGTCTCGCTCTATGCCGCAAGTCAGCGGAACAATCACAAAAACGCGACAGGTCTTTAAGGTGTCGTTCAGATTTCTAAATGACATTACAGGAGACGCGAGAACGGAACTCTCGCCTCTCGTTTCACTGTCCCTCGTTCCGCGACTTGGCGCCCGGGCCCTGTGCCTTGGGCGCCTTTTTCATGGGAGTGCCCGATGAGTGAAGACGCCCGCCTAACCCGCATCCTGCCCGAATGCCGGACCATTGCGCTGGTCGGCTGGTCGCCTAAGGCAGAGCGGCCCAGCCATGGTGTTGCGCGGTTTCTGGCCAGCCGGGGCTATCGGGTGATTCCGGTCAATCCCGGGCAGGCCGGGCACATCGCCCTAGGCGAAGAGGTGAAGGCCAGCCTGTCCGACATCAACGGCCATGTCGATATGATCGACATCTTTCGCCGGTCAGAAGAGGTCGGCCCGGTGGTGGATGAGGCGCTGGAACGCTTTCCCGAACTCAAATGCATCTGGATGCAACTGGGCGTCGTCGATGAGGCTGCCGCCGCACGGGCGCGGGCGCGTGGGGTTCAGGTGGTGATGAACCGTTGCCCCGCGATCGAAATCCCGCGATTGGGCCTTTAGCCCCGCGCGGCTTTCTCGGCGAGGCCTGAGGTGCCCTCACGGCGCGCCAGCTCGGCCTCGACATCGGCCAGCGTGACATCGCGCGCAGCCAGCATCACCAACAGATGGTACAGCACGTCCGCCGCCTCGGCAGTCAGCTTGGCGCGGTCACCCTTTACCGCCTCGATGATCGCCTCAACGGCCTCTTCGCCAAATTTCTCGGCGCATTTTTCCGGCCCTTTGGCCAGCAGCTTGGCCGTCCAGCTACTGTCAGGGTCTGCGCCCTTGCGGGCGGCGATGGTCGCGGCAAGACGGTTGAGCGCGGTCATGACAGCCTCATCGGGATACCAGCGGCAGCCATGTGTTCCTTGGCCTGCCGGATGGTGTAATCGCCAAAGTGAAAGATCGAGGCCGCCAGCACCGCCGAGGCGCCGCCCTTGGTTACCCCTTCGACCAGATGATCGAGCGTGCCGACCCCGCCCGAGGCGATGACCGGAATACTGACGGCATCCGCGATGGCCCGTGTCAGTGGCAGGTTAAAGCCGGCGCGCGTGCCGTCGCGGTCCATGCTGGTGAGCAGGATCTCGCCCGCGCCCTTGGCGGCCACAGTGCGGGCAAATTCGACCGCGTCGATACCGGTGGACTTGCGCCCGCCATGGGTAAAGATCTCCCACCGGCCGGGCTCAACCGTCTTGGCGTCGATGGCGACGACGATGCACTGGCTGCCAAAGCGGTCTGCCGCCTCGGCCACCACATCGGGGTTCGCGACGGCGGCAGAGTTGAAGCTGACCTTGTCGGCACCCGCCAAAAGCAGCGCCCGCACGTCGTGGTGGGTCCGCACCCCGCCACCCACCGTCAGCGGCATGAAGCACTGCTCGGCCGTACGGGTCACCAGATCGAACATCGTGCCGCGGTTCTCATGGGTGGCATGGATGTCGAGAAAGCAAAGTTCATCGGCGCCAGCGACATCGTAGGCGCGGGCGGCCTCGACCGGGTCGCCGGCATCGCGCAGATCGACGAAATTGACGCCCTTGACCACACGGCCATCGGCGACATCGAGACAGGGAATGATACGGGTTTTGAGCATGATCGGTCCTCTACCCCTTCCCTAGCGCCTTGCGGCCCCCGGCGAAAGGGGGCGCTGCCCACTTGCCGCAGCTTCCCGGGGAAGCTGCGGACCCCGGGATATTAATTAACAGATGAAATCAGCCGCGCAGGGCGGCGAGCGCCTCGGTCAGGTCGATGGCGCCATCATAGAGTGCGCGGCCCGAGATAGCGCCCGCGATCACGCCGGTATCGCGCAGGGCAAAGAGGTCGGCCATGCGGCTGACCCCGCCCGAGGCGATGACGGGAATTGTGACGGCCCGGGCAAGCGCCTCGGTCGCCTCGATGTTCGGGCCCTGCATGGCGCCGTCGCGGTCGATATCGGTGTAGATCAGGGCCGCTACGCCGGCATCCTCGAACTGGCGCGCAAGATCCGTTGCCAGAACGTCAGTCTCCTCGGCCCAACCCTTTGTCGCGACACGGCCCTTGCGGGCGTCGATGCCGACGGCGACATGGCCGGGGAAGGCACGGGCGGCCTCGCGCACCAATGCGGGATTTTCCACCGCGACCGTGCCAAGGATGACGCGGGCCAGCCCCTTGGACAGCCACATCTCGATAGTGGCCATGTCGCGGATACCACCGCCCAGTTGCGCCGGCACGCGGATGCGGTTCAGGATCGCCTCGACGGCAGCGGCATTCACCGGCTGGCCGGCGAAGGCGCCGTTGAGATCGACGAGATGCAGCCATTCGCAGCCCGCCGCCTCGAATTTCGC
The DNA here is from genome assembly GCA_937858255.1 of uncultured Tabrizicola sp. Lineage (GTDB taxonomy): Bacteria > Pseudomonadota > Alphaproteobacteria > Rhodobacterales > Rhodobacteraceae > Pseudotabrizicola. Next base: position 1,652 of record CALLZQ010000849.1, on the reverse strand, counting down.
GGCCTGCGCGGCCGGATCATCGCCGAAAACCGTGGCGGCCGACATCTCGCCGCGCAAGAGCCGCACACAGTTGCCGTCCTTGAGATCGATGGCAGGATACAGGATCATGGGGCCCTCATTTCGCTTTGCCGCCCCTTTGGCATGGCGGCGCCAGCTTGCCAAGCCTTTTGGCGCCGGGGACCGACCCGACGTCACGCTTGATTGGCAAGGGCGGCCTGCGGATGATTGTCGCAGTTTTGGGGAGGAAAACCAAATGACTCGATTCGCAAAGATTTCGGCCTGGGCTGTGGCGATGACCTTGGCCGGCAGCATGGCCATGGCGGCGGATGACCCCGTTGTCGGCATCTGGAAAACCAAACCGGATGACAATGGCAACTATGGCCATATCGACGTGAAACCCTGCGGCGCCAAGATCTGTGGCACGCTGGTGAAATCCTATGACAAGGCCGGCAAGAGCTTTGCCTCGGACAATATCGGCAAGAAGATCATCTGGGATATGGAAAATCTCGGCGACGGCAAATATGGCAATGGCAAGGTCTGGTCGCCTGACCGGAACAAGACCTATAGCTCGAAGATGCAGCTCAAGGGCAATGGGCTGGCGATCTCGGGCTGTGTTCTGGGTATTTGCCGCGATGGCGGCACCTGGTCGCGGGTGAAATAACGCCGCAATCTGCCAAGACGCCAAAGCCCCCCGGCCGGCGCAGGGGGGCTTTTTGTTACCGGCAGGTGCCGCATTGGTTCGAAAAGTGAAATCAGCCTTGCTGGAACGCCGCCTTTTACGGCTTCCATTGCAGGAAATTGGCAATCAGGCGCAGGCCGGTCTCTTGTGATTTCTCGGGGTGGAACTGGGTTCCCACCATATTGTCGCGACCAACAATAGCCGTGATAGGCCCTGCGTAATCGCAATAGGCCAGACGTTCGGCGGGCTTGGCCACACGAAACTGGTAGGAATGTACGAAATAGGCGTGATCGCCTGAGGCGATCCCGTCGAGAACCGGATGCGGATTTTCGATTAGCAGGTCATTCCAGCCCATATGCGGCACTTTCAGCGCCGGATCCTCGGGGCGAATGCGGATCACCTCGCCTGCGATCCAGTCAAAGCCCGGTGTGTCCTGATATTCGCGGCCCCAGCTTGCCATCATCTGCATCCCGACGCAGATCCCCAGGAAGGGGCGTGCGCGCTGCACGACCGCCTCTTCGATCGCCTCGAACAGCCCGCCATAGCTGCCAAGTGCCCGACGGCAAGCAGGAAAGGCGCCATCGCCGGGCAAAACAATCCGGTCGGCGCGGGCGACATCCTCGGGGCGGGAGGTCACCAGCACCTGACCGCCCGGCCCCTCGGCGGCCATGCGCTGAAATGCCTTTTCCGCCGAGTGCAGATTGCCACTGTCGTAATCGACCAATACCGTCAGGGTCATCGTCTTTCGTCCTGCGCTGCGCAAGAATTTTCAAAAATTCTTGCCCGGCCCTGCGAGAGGTCCGAGCAAAATTCTTGCAAGAATTTTGCCCTTCGCGGCGGGGCCGCGGTCACAGGGCGCCTTTGGTTGAGGGCAGCACGCCTGCCATGCGCGGATCGGCCTCGACCGCCATGCGCAGCGCCCGCGCCACCGATTTGAACGCGGCCTCGGCGATATGGTGGCTGTTCAGGCCAT
>CALLZQ010000848.1 GCA_937858255.1 uncultured Tabrizicola sp. | reverse complement strand
CGGGCGGGCGAAGGGCCGCCGCAATTCACACTCAGTGGTCCGGGCCGGTCTGGCACGGCGGCGGTAACGGTTGCCTCAGGCGGGATCGGCGGTCAGGTTGCCGCCCTCGCCGGGCTGGAGGCCGCCGAGATCGAGCTTGATCAACTGGCCGCGCGGCTGGTCGCATCGCTGAACGCGGTGCAGCACGGCGGTGTCGATCTGGACGGCCAGCCGGGACAGGATCTGCTGACGGCCGAGGGGGGGGATATCTGGCGCGGTCCGACGAATTCGGGTCTCAGCCGGGTCACGGTCGAACTCGGTGGGCGTGCGCTGGCCGAGCGGATGACGCTGGATTACGACGGGACGGCCCGTGAATGGCGGCTGCGTGACACGGCGGGGGGGATCGTGGCGCGGGGGGCATCAACCCTGGCCTATCAGGGGGCGACGATCACGGTCGAAGGTTCGGCCCGGATGGGTGACAGCTATACGCTGATGCCGCGCAGCGGGCGGGCGCGGGATATGGCATTTGCCCTGAACGATCAGCGCTCCGGCCCCGGGCAATCTTGGCAGCGCCAGTGCCGCGATCCTGGCATCGCCCCGGCCTGACAGTGGATTGACGCCGCTGGCGTCGCTTCTGGGCGGGCAGGGGGCGGCCAATGCGACCGGCCTGATCCAGTCGGGCGTGGTCGGGGTCATTCCCGCCGGCACGGCCTCGGCCGATCTGGTCAGCTATGCGCGGCAGGCCAGTGCCGATCTGATGGTTCCCGAGGCGGCGCTGATGCAGGGCGGCAGTCTGCATCTGACGCTGGGCGGTGTGGCCGAGCGGTTTGACTTTGGCCCCGGGATGACCGCGGCGCAGCTTGCCGATGCACTGAATGGCGGCGCGATCCTTGGCACATCGGGCCAGAGTTTTGCCGAATGGGGGCTGCGTGCCGCGGGCACGGCGGGGCAGGGGTCACTGGCTTTGGCCCAAGGGGATTTCGGGGCGGTTGAGCTGGCGCTGCCCTCCGGCACCTTTCCGGCAGTGACCGTGCCCGCCGAGGCGCGGGCCTCGGGGCTGATGGTCTTTACCCGGGACGGGCGACAAGTGGCGGGGGCGCCGCTGGATGCCGCGGGGGCGGCGCGGCTCTTGACCGAAGCGAACGGATTTGCCGCCGGGGCGGCCTATCTGGCCGAGGCCCTGAATGGCGCCGAGGGCAGCGGCTATCGCGGCATGAGCGTTGAGCGGATGGTGCTGCCGGGGGTGCAGGCGCTGACCTATGATGTGCCCTCGGGTGCGGCGGCGATGCTGACCCTGCGCGCCGGCGATCAGGCAGCAACGGTCGAACGGCCCGAAGGCGCCTCGGCGGCGCGTCTGGCGGCGCGATTGGACGGGGCGCTTGCCGGTCTGGAGGCGCGGGCCGAAACGGCGCTGACGCTGTCGGGCCTTGCGGATGGTCAGGTCAGTTTCGCGCTGACCGGGGCCAATGACGCGCCTTTTGCCATATCGGCCCGTATCGAGGCAGGCGATCTGTCGGCCCTGGCCCGGGCGATCAATGCCGCCGGGGCGGCGACAGGGATCGCCGCAGAGGTTTCAGCCGATGGCGGGCGGTTGCGGTTGCGGCAGGCCGGTGGTGAAGACATCCGTATCGAGGGTTTTGCCCATGATGCGGGCGGGCAGATGGTGGTGACACCGGTTGACGATACCGGCAGGGCGCGCGCCGGCGCGGTGCTGCTATCGGCGGGGGGGCAGGCTGCGGCCCGTGTCGCCGGGCAGGTTCATCTGTCCGGCCCCACCGCCTTTTCGCTGATCTCGCCCCTGGGGGCGCAGGCCTCGGCCAGCGATGCCGGGGCAGGCGGGGCGCTGCGCCGCGTGACCGAGGCCGCAGGCGATGTGGTGCGCCTGCGCATGGGGGCGGAAGCTGCGGCGGATGGCGGCGGCGCGGCGGCCGATGGTCTGGGCGTTGCGGCGGCAGGCTGGTCGCAGCGCCTGAGCGTCAATGGTGTTCAGGTGCAGCATCGTGGCGCCACATCGGCGGGTGGAGGGGCCGGGGGGCCGCTTTGCGCGCCGCCGGCCCGGGGGGCCGGGGGCCGCGCGGCCGGCGCC
>CALLZQ010000847.1 GCA_937858255.1 uncultured Tabrizicola sp. | reverse complement strand
AGAAGCTCGCGCCCTCCCCCGCCCTCGCGGCCCTGGCCGGCCCGGCGGTTGCCCATCCCAGCCATGACGCGGCAAACGGCGTTCTGCTGGGGCTGGCCCATCCCGTGACCGGGGCGGATCACCTGCTGGCCATGGGCGCCGTCGGGCTGTGGTCGGGCTTTGCCCTGCCGCGCCACCTCTGGGCCGGGGCGGCCAGCTTTCTGTCGGCCATGGTCGCAGGGGCCTTGCTGTCCTGGGGCGGCATCGGCTTTCCGCTGGTCGAGACGGCGATCACCGCCTCGGTTCTGGCCTTTGGCCTGTTGACGCTGCTGGCCCGCCGGGGCCAGCCTGCGGGCCTGACCGCTCTTTCGCTGGGGGCGATTGCCGCCTTTGCCATGGCCCATGGCCATGCCCATGCGACCGAGGCGGCGGGCAATGCGCTTGGCTATCTCTCGGGCTTTATGATCGCGACAGCCGCCCTGCATCTGGCCGGCATCCTGATGGCGCGGCTGATCACCCGCCCGATGGCGCAGCGTGCCGTGGGCGCGGGCATCGCGCTCTCGGGCCTGTTGCTGATGGCCGGGTGACGCCATGACCGACAGCACCACCACCATCCACCGCGTCAATCCCGACGCCCCGGCACCGTTCGAGGCGTCGCGGCTGACGGGCGATGCCACTGCCGAGGATCTGGACAGCATTCGCCGCCGTACCTCGGTCTATGTCTATGAGGCGCCGGTGCGCCTCTGGCACTGGATCAATGCCGGCTCGATCCTGACTCTGATCGTCACCGGCTATCTGATCGGCGCGCCCCTGCCCTCGATGCAGATCGGCGAGGCGGTCGAGCAATTCGTGATGGGCTATATCCGCTTTGCCCATTTCGCCGCCGGCATGATCCTGACCGTCGGCTTTGCCGGCCGCATCTACTGGGCCTTCGTCGGCAACCACCATGCCAAGCAGTTGTTCTATGTGCCGGTCTGGAAGGCACGCTGGTGGAAAGAACTGTTCTTTGAGTTGCGCTGGTACCTGTTTCTGGAACGTGAGCCGAAAAAGTACGTCGGCCACAACCCCTTGGCGCAGCTTGCCATGTTCTTCTTCATGACGCTGGGCCTGACCTTCATGATCGTCACCGGCTGGGCGCTTTATGCCGAAGGCGCCGGTCAGGGCTCACTGCCCGACACCTTCTTTGGCTGGGTGCTGGGGCTGGTGCAGAACAGCCAGCGGCTGCACACGCTGCATCATCTGGGGATGTGGGCCATCGTGGTCTTCATGCTGATCCATATCTATGCCGCAATCCGCGAGGATATCATGAGCCGGCAGTCCATGGTCTCGACCATGATCTCGGGGCACCGGACGTTCAAGGATGACCGGGTCGAATGATCCCGGTCAGGCCGGAAACAGGGGGGCGGGCCGCAGGGTCCGCCCCTTTGCCTTTTACCGGTTATCAAGTTGCGCGCGCACCGACTGCCGCCCCAGCATTGAGATCCGGTAAGGCCCGCCGCCGGTCGAGGCAATCAGCCCCCGCCGCCGCAGGCGGGCAAACAGGGCCGGGGTCAAGTCGGTCAGGGTCATGCCATCGCGGGTGACGCAATGCATGTCAGAGATCTTGCGCCCCGTGCGGGTCACCAGAATGGCGCCGCCCTGGGCCAGCGCGTGCAACACGCGCTGTTCGGGTTTCGAGATATTCATGAAAGTCCATCGGGCTGAACGAAATCGGGCCGCCTTGCGCCATCTGGCAAAGCGGCGGGGTTTCACCCGTTCCTCGCGGAACGGTCAGCCTGCGACAGTCTCCAACATCGACGCCTCTAAATCCTGGACGTTGGAACCATCGGTGGCACAGCGTGGCCCAAAGGGCAAGACTCGCAGAATGGACGATAACTTTCCGATATGGCGAGATTGGTGGATAGTAAATTTCCATACCCATATCCGCACAAGACAGGTTTAGTATTTAATATCAATTTATTACGGCAACTTTTACGAGGTTTGAAATCGGTTAAAAAATCGGCGCGCTGCAAAGCGCCAATGCTATGATCACTTTCGCAGCCAGAGTGAAAACCGGCTTGCCAGTCGCCGGGGAGGGCGCTGAACGCGAAAGGGGGGAGCGATGCGGGTGCTGATTCTGGGCATCGGGAATGTGCTTTGGGCGGATGAGGGCTTTGGCCCCCGCTGCGTCGAGGCGATGGCCGAGAGCTATGCGCTGCCTCAGGGGGTGCAACTGCTCGACGGGGGTACGCAGGGTCTCTACCTCCTGCCCTTTCTTGAAGAGGTCGAGGCGCTGTTGGTCTTTGACGCCATCGACTATGGCCTGCCGCCCGGCACGCTAAAAATCGTGCGCGATGGCGAGGTACCCGCCTTTATGGGTGCCAAAAAGATGAGCCTGCACCAGACCGGCTTTCAGGATGTGATCGCCACCGCGCAATTGATGGAATGCTGCCCGCCCCGGATGACGCTGATCGGCTGCCAGCCGGTTGAACTGGAGGATTACGGCGGCGGCCTGCGCCCCGCTGTCGCCGCCCGCATCCCCGAAGTGCTGCGCCTCGCCGTCGAGGAGCTGGCACGATGGGGCATCGCCGTGGGCGAAGGCGCCCCCGTCTCGGCCGATCTGGCCGATGCCGCGCTGCGCCGCGACGCCTATGAGAGCGGCCGCCCGTCGGAGGCCGAGGCCTGCCGCACCGGCGATCACCGCTTTTTCCCGGGGGCCGGCGATGTGCATCGGTGAGCCGATGCGCCTGACCGCGGTCGAGGGGATTGCCGGCTGGGCGGAAACCCATGACGGGGCCCCGGCGCAACTGGTCGATCTGTCCCTGACCCCAGAGGCGCTGCCCGGCGATTGGATACTGGGCTTTCTGGGCGCCGCGCGCGAGGTGCTGTCGCCCGCTCAGGCCGCGCAGATCGCCGCCGCGCTGGCCGGGCTGCGCTCGGTCATGCAGGGCGGCGATCTGGGCGCGGCATTCGCCGATCTGGAGGCCCGCGCCCCCAGCCTGCCCCCCCATCTTCAGGCCGCGCTGGATGCCGGCCAGTCACAAGGATGACCCCATGCACCCCTTGCTTTCCCGCCTGACCACCGAACTCGG
>CALLZQ010000846.1 GCA_937858255.1 uncultured Tabrizicola sp. | reverse complement strand
GGTGCATCTGGAGGCTTTTGCCGACCGCTACCTCTATGTCTCGCGGGCCGTGGATGGTCAGCTCTTGTCGCTGTTGGATGAAACCCAGGAAACCGTGCGGCTGTACAATCAGCTTGAATCGGAACGTGGGCGGGTCTTGTTCAACTTTGGCCTGATCTATCTGGGCTTTGCCATCATCCTGATCCTTGCCGCCGTCTGGCTGGGCCTGTGGTTTGCCGAACGCCTCAGCCGGCCGGTGGGGCGTCTGGCGGGGGCGGCGCAGCGGGTGGGCGGCGGCGATCTGGATGTGCATGTGCCCGAAGAGCCGGGCGATGATGAGATCGCCATGCTGGGCCGGCTGTTCAACCAGATGACCCGCCAACTCAAGGGGCAGCGCGAGGCACTGGTGGAAAACAACCGCCAGATCGAGCGGCGGCGCCGGCTGTTTGACTCGGTCCTGTCCAATGTCACTGCCGGGGTGATCGGCCTGAACCCCGAGGGCCATGTCGATTTCGTCAACCGCGCCGGCGAGCGGCTGCTCGACATGCGCGAGGGGGCGCCGGATCTGGCGCTCGAGGTGGCGGTGCCGGAATTCGCCCCGCTGTTCGACCGGCTGCGCGAGAGCGGGGTTCAGGCGGTGCAAGAGGAAATCCGCCTGACCCGCAAGGGCAAGCTGGAAAGCCTCTTGGTGCGGATGAGCGTGCGCCGCAATGACTCGGGCCGGCTTGAGGGCTTTGTGGTGGCCTTTGACGACGTGACCGAACTGGTCAGCGCCCAGCGGATGGCGGCCTGGGGCGATGTGGCCCGGCGTATCGCGCATGAGATCAAGAACCCGCTGACGCCGATCGCCCTTTCGGCCGAGCGGATCAAGCGCAAGTTTCGCGCGCAGGTGGCCGAGCCTGAGGATCTGGAACAGTACACTGACGTTATTGTGCGTCAGACCAATGACTTGCGCCGCATTGTTGATGAGTTTTCCAAATTCGCCCGCATGCCCGAACCCGACCGGAGAGAGAACGATCTGACGCGCCTGCTGCGCGATGCCTTGACCTTGCAGGAAAGCGGCCAGCCCGGCGTGCGCTTTGTCGCCGATATTCCTGTCGAGCCGGTGCTGATGGATCTGGATGCGACCATGATCACCCAAGCCCTGACAAACCTGATCAAGAATGCCGGGGAAGCTATTGAATCATTGCAGGAAAAAGGTGCACCGCCAGATCACGCACCCGAAATCCGCATCGAGATGCAGGATGATGGCGCCGAGGCGGTCATCCGCATCATGGACAATGGCATCGGCCTGCCGCCCGACCGGGCACGGCTGTTTGAGCCCTATGTGACGACGCGGGAAAAGGGCACCGGCCTTGGCCTGCCCATCGTCAAGAAGATCATCGAGGAACATGGCGGCCAGCTTCTCTTGCTGGATGCGCCGCTGTTTGAAAACGCCGCCCACGCCGGGGCGATGGCAGAGATCCGTCTGCCGCGCCTTGCCCGGCGCAAGGGGCGCAACATGACCGCCAGCGGTCAGGGAGGTTGAAATGAGCATTCTGATCGTTGACGACGAGAAAGACATCCGCGAACTGATCGGCGATATCCTGACCGATGAAGGCTTTGTCACCCGACTTGCCGGCAATTCTGACGAGGCGATGGCCGAGATCAACGCCGATCCGCCCAGCCTGATGATCCTCGATATCTGGCTCAAGGACAGCCGGATGGACGGGATCGACATTCTGAAAACCGTCAAACGGGATAATCCCGATATTCCGGTGGTGATCATCTCGGGCCATGGCAATATCGAAATCGCCGTCGCAGCCATCAAGCAGGGCGCCTATGATTTCATCGAAAAGCCCTTCAACATCGACCAGTTGATGGTCGTGGTGGGCCGCGCGATGGAGACCAGCCGCCTGCGCCGCGAAAATCAGGAACTGCGCCGCAAGGATGTGACCAGCGCCGATATGCTGGGGTCAAGCCCGGCGTTCCGCACGCTCAAGGCGCAACTGGAAAAAGTCACCAAGTCCAACGGGCGGGTGATGCTGACCGGGCCTTCGGGCAGCGGCAAGGAAGTAGCGGCGCGGTTCATCCATGCGCATTCCAACCGGGCCTCGGCGCCCTTCGTCTCGGTCTCTTCGGCGACGATTGAACCGGACCGGATGGAGGAGGTGCTGTTCGGCCGCGAAACCTCGGAGCGGGGGGTTGAGCGGGGGCTTTTGGAGCAGGCCCATGGCGGCGTGGTCTATTTCGATGAAGTGGCGGATATGCCGCTGGGGACCCAGTCGAAAATCCTGCGGGGGCTGGGCGAACAACAGGTCTTGCGGGTGGGCGGCGCTGACAAGGTGCGGGTCGATCTGCGGGTGATCTCTTCAACCACCCGCGACCTGCGGGCCGAGATCGCGGCGGGCCGGTTCCGGCAGGAACTCTATGACCGGCTGAATGTGGTGCCGATCCCGGTGCCGAGTCTCGAGGAGCGCCGCGAGGATATTCCCGATCTGACCCGGCATTTCATCGAGATGTTCAACCGCTCGCAGGGGCTGCCGCTGCGCAAGCTGACGGGTGAGGCCGAGGCGCTGCTGCAAACCTCACCCTGGCCCGGGAACGTGCGCCAGTTGCGCAATGTGATCGAGCGGGTGCTGATCCTGGGTGAGGGCACCGGCCCGATCGAGGCGGGCGAACTCCCCGGTCAGGAAACCGCGGCGGAAACCGGGGGCCGGCTGGTCCTTGGCGGGGCGATGGCGACCTTGCCTTTGCGCGAGGCGCGCGAGGTGTTCGAGCGTGAGTACCTGCTGACCCAGATCAACCGTTTTGGCGGCAATATCAGCCGTACCGCGAATTTCGTGGGCATGGAGCGCAGCGCCCTGCATCGCAAGCTGAAATCGCTGGGGGTGGTCACCACCTCAAAAAGTGGCGGGCGCGCAGCCCATTTCGATGAGGCGGATGATGAGGAATAGCATTCGTTCAGCGATTGTCCTTGCGGCACTCGCAGCCCCAGTCGCGGCACAAGACATCCGCCCCGGCACCTATGATGTTCAGGGCATCGAAAACAACG
>CALLZQ010000845.1 GCA_937858255.1 uncultured Tabrizicola sp. | reverse complement strand
TCCCACAGTCACCGGATAGGGAATGAATTTGATATAGGTGCCCAGCCGCAGCGCCCCGATCGCCATCAGCAAGAAGCCAGACAGGAAGGTGGCGAGGATCAACCCCTCGACCCCGATGGCCATGACACAGGCTGAAACCAGCACGATAAAAGCCCCGGCTGGCCCCCCGATCTGAAACCGGCTGCCGCCAAGGGCTGACACCAGAAACCCGCCGATGATCGTCGTGTAAAGCCCCCGCTCTGGCCCCACGCCGCTGGCAATGGCAATCGCCATCGACAACGGCAGCGCGACGATGGCAACCGTCAGGCCGGCGACGACATCCGCCCGCAAATCGGCCGGGCCATAGCCCTCTCGCAAGACGGTGATCAGTTTCGGCAGGAACTCGGGGGGGCGGGCGCTTGTGTCGGTCATTGTCAGCCGCTAGCCATGGATGCGGACAGAAGACGACCACGCCCCCCCGGCTGTCAATCACCGAAAGCGCCGCCGATGCCCAAGATCCCCGATCTCGTTGCTGCCGCCGACCCGGAGGCCCGTGCCCTTGCCCGCGCGCTGTTGGCGACATCTCATGCCGCCCTTGCCTATTCAGATGCGGAAACCGGCCAGCCCTCGATCAGCCGGATTGCCTTTGGCCTTGCGCCTGACGGAACCCCGATGACGTTGATCTCGGCACTTGCACCGCATTTCGCTGGCCTGCGCCGCCATGCGGATTGCGCGATCATGCTCGGAGAACCGGCAGGCAAAGGCGACCCGTTGACCCACCCGCGGCTGATGGTCCGCGCCTGTGCAATCTTTGTCGAGCCATCGGACCCTGACCGCCCCGCCTTGCGCGATCACTGGCTGGCAACCCATCCCAAGGCCCGTCTCTACATCGATTTTGCCGATTTCGCGCTGGTGCGCCTGATCCCGCAGTCGGCGCTGCTGAACGCAGGATTTGCCAAAGCCTATCGCCTGACCGCGACGGATCTGACCGGTGCGCCATGAAGGAAGGGGCGGTTCCGCAGAACCGCCCCTTGCCCGACCGGCCTCCGTCTCGGCTCCTCAGGTCGGGTTGTCACAGCGAATGGTGGCCAGCACCCGGCCCCGCACAGCCGTCGGCCAATGCAGTTCAACCAGATTCTTCGCGGCCCCCACCTCATTCGAGACATAGGGCATCGCATATTGCGCCTGCCCCGACGAATTCAGCAGCGCGCCCTCGGCCACCAATGACATGGTATTGCGCGCCCAGGCCCCGAACGGCATGAAGGGCCCGGAATCCACCGTCCAGACCGAGGCGGCCGCATTCTGGGTGTGCAGAATGGTCAGGGGGCTCATGGCGATCTGTGCGACTCCATTAAAGGCATTGGTCGCAAAGGTCACATTGCGGAACCGCCCGTAGTCGAGCGTGCCATGGGTGGTATCCACCCCTTCTGCCCGATCAACGAAACCGTTGATCGTGCGGAAGGTATTGTCCGAGATCGAAACGCCGAACAGGAAATGCCCGGACCCTTTGGGGGCCACCACCAGCCAGCGGAAATAGGGGGCCATATCGCTGGCGAAGAAGTGGTTTCCGACGATGGACAGACCGGCAAAGCTGAAACCGCTGGTAAAATCTGGCTCGGCATCATGCTCATTCGACCATTCCAGCCAGCAGTTGTCGACATAATTGCCGCTGAAGGTCAGCCGTGGTGTTGTCTGCGCGATCACGAAGCCCGCCCGACGAACCCCTTGCGAGGCATTGTCGCCCTGAAAGACGTGATTGCCCAGGATCAGATGCCCGCCACCATTAGCGACCATGAAATGCGCGAAGCGAACCACCCGGTTGTCGCGGATCTTGGTATCATTGGCGTTGACGTTCAGCCCGATGCTCGTGCGGTCCTGCGCCAGCATCGACTGCTCGGCCGACCAGAACTGACAGGCATCAACGATCAACCCTTGGCAGCCCGACCCGATCGAGGTGATGCCGCGATCCTTGGGCTGGTTGAACACGCAGTCGGAAAAGGTCAGCGTCAACCCGACCTGCGGCAGCATCACCGCG
>CALLZQ010000844.1 GCA_937858255.1 uncultured Tabrizicola sp. | reverse complement strand
ACCCGCTGGGCGGACCCGAGCAGATTTCGCCCTGGGTGGCGACGATCAGCTATTCCTATGACCGCACGCATAATATTCAGGATGCGGCGACGCTGGCCGGCGGCAATCAGGTGATCGTCTCGCGCATGGGCTATGATAGTCCCGGCAATGAGACCGGCCATTCCGGTGCCGGCGTTCTGGTGCTGGGGCCGGACGGGGCGGTGATCGCCGGGCCGTTCCTGGCGAACCAGACCACGGATCAGCATATGGGCGCGCCAACGGTTGCCGCGCTCAAAGGCGGCGGCTTTGTCGTCGCTTGGACCGGCAGCAGTGGCGCGTGGTGGCGGGTCTTTGCCGCAGATGGCAGCCCCGCAGGCGATGAGGTGGCCACGCCCCGCAGCCTGACCCAGCCCGAGGTGGCGGGGATGCCCGATGGCGGGTTCCTCTTGACCTATCTCGTGCCCGATAGCTGGGGCACCTCTTACTCGGTACGCGCCCTGCGCTATGATGCGGCGGGTCAGCAGGTCGGTGGTGAATTGACCATCGCTGCCCGCGGGGATTTCGACATCAACTATTACCGCATGGGGCCGCAGATCGTGACCCTCGGCTCTGGGGCGATGCTGGGCCTGTGGGAGGGCGAGGCAAGCTGGAATGGCAATGGTGCCGATGTTGTGCTGCGCCTGTTCATGGCCGACCGGCTGGGCGGTCCCGGCGATGACGTTCTGACCGGGGCCGAGGTTGCCACCGCCTTTCATGCGGGCGCGGGCAATGACAGCCTGACCGGCGGCCCCGGCGGTGACCTGCTTGAGGGGGAAGAGGGGAATGACTCGCTGCTCGGCGGTGCCGGCAATGACAGCCTGAACGGGGGTGCCGGCGACGATCTGTTGCTGGGCGGGGCGGGCGACGATGCGCTGACGGGCGACGCCGGCAATGACCGGATTGACGGTGGCGAGGGGCAGGATGTGCTGGGCTATGGCCGGGCCCAGAGCCTGATCACGGTCGATGGCCCGGAAACCGCGCTGGTGATCACCACGCCCGAGGGGGTCGATACGGTCTCGGGGGTTGAGAGCTTTGCCTTCAGCGACGGCACGCTGACGCTGGCCGAGGTTCTGGCGCTGCGCAATCGGGTGCTGACCGGAACCGAAGGGCCGGACAGCCTCTCTGGCGGCTGGGGCGATGACCATATCAGCGGCCTGGCCGGCAATGATCTGCTTGCCGGCGGGCCGGGCAATGACACGCTGATCAGCGGCACCGGGCGCGATACCCTTTCGGGGGGGATCGGGGACGATGTGCTGCGGGTGGCGCATGAAGGCCCCTGGACCATCGCGGCGACTGTCGTGAATCCGCTTGAGGCGCCGCTGCCGCTGCCTGCGGTCTGGAGCCTGTCTGAAAATCCGAATATCGAGTTTTCGACCGAGCGTCCGCATATGACGCTGGCGGGGGTTGGCTCTGGCCAGCGGTATGAGGCGTTTTCCTTTACCGCCGTTGCCGGTCAGACCTGGGTCTTTGATGTCGATGGCGCGGGGTTTGACAGCTATCTGGAACTGT
>CALLZQ010000843.1 GCA_937858255.1 uncultured Tabrizicola sp. | reverse complement strand
CTCGCAATAGCCGTATTCGCCGTTGTCGATCCGGCGCAGCGCCGCGTCGATCTTGGCGATCAGCTTGCGCTGACGGTCACGGGTGCGCAGTTCCAGCGCGCGGTCGGTCTCTTCGCTGGCGCGGTCGGCCAGATCGGGGACGTTGCGGGCACTCTCGGTCAGGGCATCCAGCGTTTCCGCGCTTTGATCCAGAAGCTCGGCCTTCCAGTTCAGTAACTTGCGGCGGAAGTATTCGAGCTGCCGGTCATTCATGAAGGGCTCGGATTCCGCGGGCCGGTAATCGTCCGGCAAGAAGGCTTCTTGCTTCATCACAGCACTCTCTCTCTTGTCGGAATGCACCGACAGGTGGGCATCTGTCATCGCGCACTCCTGTTGGCGGTGCAGTTAGACGGTTTTGAGGGGAATGTCACTAGCCGTTGCGACATTTTGTAGGCGGGATTAGGGTCGCGGCGATCAAGTTGATGACAAAACCGGAGCCGTGGATGACCTTCACCTCGACCGAGACCTACATTGCGACCGAAGATCTTTCGGTGGCGGTCAATGCCGCCGTGACACTGCAACGCCCGCTGCTGGTCAAGGGCGAACCGGGCACGGGCAAGACCGAACTGGCGCGGCAGGTGGCGGCCTCATTGGGCCTGCCGCTGATCGAATGGCATGTGAAATCAACGACCAAGGCGCAGCAGGGGCTCTATGAATATGATGCGGTCAGCCGGCTGCGCGACAGCCAGTTGGGCGACGAACGGGTGCATGATGTGCGCAACTACATCCGCAAGGGCAAGCTCTGGCAGGCCTTTGAGGCCGAGGGCCGCGTCGTGCTGCTGATTGATGAGATCGACAAGGCCGATATCGAGTTTCCCAACGATCTGTTGCAGGAACTCGACCGGATGGAATTTCACGTTTACGAGACGGGTGAGACCGTGCGCGCCCGTCAGCGCCCGGTGGTCATCATTACCTCGAACAATGAAAAGGAACTGCCCGACGCTTTCTTGCGCCGGTGTTTCTTTCACTACATCCGTTTCCCCGATGCCGAGACGATGCGGCGGATCGTGTCGGTCCATTTCCCCGGCATCAAGGAGGCACTGCTGACCGCGGCGCTGACGCAGTTCTACGAATTGCGCGAAACGCCCGGGCTGAAGAAAAAGCCCTCGACCAGCGAGGTGCTGGACTGGCTGAAACTGCTGTTGGCCGAGGATCTGGGGCCCGAGGACCTGCGGCGAGAGGGCAAGAACCTGCTGCCGCGCCTGCATGGGGCGCTGCTCAAGAACGAACAGGATGTGCATCTGTTCGAGCGTCTGGCCTTTATGGCACGATCCGGGCGCTAGACGGCGCCGGGGTCGTTTCGGTTTTGGGAACGGTCACATTGCACTGTTTCCCGAAACTCGAATCGGGCGAAATTGCCGTGGTTTAGCCACAATTCCGACACAAATCGCTCACTTTTTGACACATTTAGCGCCGAAATTGTAATAAATTGAGAGAACGCCATCGCAGATGCGGTGGTTTGACGCCTGTGGGGCGCGATCCATAGACTCATCGCCCGGCCCGGGATTCCACAGGATTGACACAGTACCGCCCCGTTGCGGACATTCCCAACCTGTTGATTGAATAAGTCGATCCCTGACGGAAAGCCCGGTGTGATGGCCCTAGCCAGATCTCATGCGACTGCCCCGATGCCCCGCGATTGCGGTGGTGGGCGGCTGCGCGGCACCGGCACCGGCGGGGGCGGCACGGACCTTTCGGCGGTGGGGGCCGCCGGTCAGGGTCCAGAGATCTCCTGTCGCGGGGAACGGGCATCTGTCCTCTCTGCACGGGGGCGGGATCTGGGGGGATCCCGTACCAACCCACGCCGCGACGCGGCCCGGTTCTGCCCGGGTCCGCGCCGCCTTCCGAAACCGGTGGGGGTCTGCCCCCTGCCTCGTGTTAAAGAGCTGCCACTCTCATGCGCCTTCCTTCGCTGCTTGCCAGCCTTGCCCTCTCGACCCTGCTGACCGCCTGCGTGCCGGTCCCGGCCAATGAGGTTTCTAAAGGGTTCATTGACGCACGCGGCACCGATCAGGGGCTGCCGGTGATGCAGGCATTCCTGTCCGGCCCGCCGGTCGGGGCATTGCGTGGCAATGCCGAGATGGCAGCCGATTTCCTTGACCTTGAATTCCGCATGGAGAGCGGGCGCGCCCTGCCCGTCCTGACCCGGTTCGACGGGCCGATCACCATTGGCCTAAGGGGCAGCGTACCCCCGGTGGCGCTGACCGAATTGCAGCGGGTGATGGCGCGGATGCGGGCCGAGGCGGGCCTCGATGTCTCGATCGCCAAGCCGGGCACCGAGCCCAGCATCACCATCGACTTTCAGCCCAAATCCGCCCTGCGCCGCGCTGTGCCATCGGCGGCCTGTTTCGTTGTGCCGAATGTTTCCTCTTTTGGCGAATACATGAAGGTGCGCAACACCCCGCAAACCGACTGGGGCCGGATCACCCACCGGGAAAAGGCGGCGATCTTTGTCCCCGCCGACACCAGCCCGCAAGAGGTGCGCGACTGCCTGCATGAGGAACTTGCGCAGGCGATGGGGCCGCTGAACGATCTGTTCCGCCTGCCCGACAGCGTGTTCAATGACGATAATTTCCACGCCGTGCTGACCGGTTTTGACATGCTGATGCTGCGGGTCCACTACGCGCCCGAACTGCGCTCGGGCATGAACGAGGCCGAGGTCGCCGCCCGCCTGCCGGCGATTCTGGCCCGGCTGAACCCCGGCGGCCAAGGCCGGGGCGGCGCCCCCAAGGCGCTGTCGCCGCGCAGCTGGATCAGCTCGGTCGAATCGTCTTTGGCCGGTCAGGGCAACCTGCGCCTGACCCATGCCGACCGTCTGATCGGTATCGCCAAGGCTCAGGGCTGGGTCGATGGCCGCCTCGCCTTCAGCTACTTCGCCCGCGCCCGCGCCAAGACCGGCAGCGATATCGCCGGTGCCACCGCCGATTATATGGAGGCCGCGCGGATCTGGCGGGCCACCCCCGGTGCGGCGATCCAGGTCGCGCATGTCGATATGCAACTGGCGGCCTTTGCCCTGTCCTCGGGTCAGTCCGAGCAGGTGCTGACCCTGACCGACCGCGCGATTCCCGTGGCGCGCAGCCATCAGAATGCCTCGCTCTTGTCCTCGCTCTTGGCCATGCGGGCCGAGGCGCTGGAAAGTCTGGGCGATGCCGCCGCGGCACGGTCGGCGCGTCTCGACAGTCTGGGCTGGGCGCGCTATGCCTTCGGCTCGGACGCACAGGTTCGTGCGCGCATGAACGATATCGCCGCGCTGGCATCGCGCGGCAAGCGCGGGTAAGGCGCCGCCCTTCCCCGCCCCAAAGGCAGGGATTTGGCATGATCGTGATCGCAGGTCTGGTGTTGGGCGCCCTTACTGGCGCGCTACTGGCGAAAAAGCGCGGCGGCAAAGGGCTGGACATGGCCCAATATGCCGCCGGTTTTGCCATTGCGTTTGGGCTGATTGGCCTGTTCCTGACCCTGGGCATTGACCATATGATGCGGGGCTGAGCCGATGTTCCTGCCCTTTTTCGAGACCCTTCGGAAAACGGGCGTGCCGGTGTCGCTGCGCGAATATCTGGGGTTTCTCGAGGGGCTGGCGGCGGGTCTGGTGACCTATGATCCCGAGGGGTTCTACTTTCTCGCCCGCACCTGCATGGTCAAGGATGAGCGGCATCTCGACCGCTTTGACCGCGCCTTTGCCGAGACCTTTCGTGGGCTGGAGGCGATTACCCCCGAAGAGGTACTGGAGGCGATCGACCTGCCCCGCGAATGGCTGGAAAAGCTGGCCGAAAAGCATCTGAGTGCGGAGGAACGCGCGCAGATTCAGGCGCTTGGCGGCTTTGACAAGCTGATGGAGACGCTGCGTCAGCGTCTGGCCGAGCAAAAGGGCCGCCATCAGGGCGGCAACAAATGGGTGGGCACCGCCGGTACCAGCCCCTTTGGCGCCTATGGCTATAACCCCGAAGGCGTGCGCATCGGTCAGGACCAAAGCCGCCACCAGCGGGCGGTCAAGGTCTGGGACCGTCGCGAGTTCCGCAACCTTGATGACCAGATCGAACTGGGCACCCGCAACATCAAGGTGGCGCTTCGGCGGCTGCGCAAATGGGCGCGCGATGGCGCGGATCAGGAACTGGATCTGGATGGCACCATCCGGGCAACGGCGGAACATGGCTATCTCGACGTACAAACCAGACCAGAGCGGCGCAATGCCGTGAAGGTTCTGTTGTTCTTCGATATCGGCGGCTCGATGGATCCTTATGTGAAAGTGATGGAAGAGCTGTTCTCGGCCGCCCGGGCCGAGTTCAAGCATATGCAGCACTTCTACTTTCACAACTGCCTCTATGAAGGGGTCTGGCGCGACAATCGCCGCCGCTGGGATGAGCAGACCCCGACATGGGAGGTGCTGCGCAGCTATGGCTCTGATTACAAATGCATCTTCGTCGGCGATGCGGCGATGAGTCCCTATGAGATCCTCCACCCCGGCGGCGCCAATGAGCATTGGAACCCCGAAGCGGGTCAGGTCTGGCTGGGTCGCGCCTGCGCCCAGTGGCCGGCGCATCTGTGGATCAACCCGGTACCCGAGGCGCATTGGCAATATACCCATTCCACCCGCCTGATCCGCGAGATCCTTGGCGGTCGGATGGTGCCGATGACGCTGGAGGGGATCGCCCGGGGCATCAAGGAGCTTACATGATCGCTGTCGCCCGCCGTCACCCGGTTCTGGCCGGCGCCTTTGTACTGGCACTGGTCCTGTCGCTTCTCTTTGCCGGGCGGATCGTGGTGCGCACCGTGTACTGGTCGCAGCACCGCCAAGAGCCGGTGGCCGGATGGATGACCATCGGCTATGTCGGGCGCAGTTGGAGCCTGCCCCCGCGCGAGATTGACGCCCGCGCCGGCCTGCCCACGCCCGAGGATGGCCGCCCCTTTACGCTGGAGCAGATCGCCCGTGATCGCGGCGTGCCGGTGGCCGAAATCATCGCCTTGGTCGAGGCCGTGGTGGCCGAAATGAATGCCGAGCGCGAGGCCGGCAAGGCGCCGAAGCCATGAGTACCGCACTGACAGACTGGCTTCTCGCGCTGGTACCGGCCTATGGGCTGTGGCTGATCGCGGCGACGACCTTTGCCTCGTGCCTCGCGCTGCCGATCCCCTCGTCGGTGATCATGCTGGCGGCGGGCGGCTTTGCGGCAGCGGGGGATCTGGTGCTGTGGCAGGTGATGGCGGCGGCGCCTTCGGGGGCCCTGGTAGGCGAACCGGTCCGCTTTGGGGCGGGCCCGGTTTGCGGCGGGCCCTTTCCCGACCGTATCGCCCGGGCGCCCGCCCGCGCCAAGGTCGTGACCCGCGCGCGCAACACGATGGAGGCGCGGGGCGGCATCGCCGTCTTTCTGTCCCGCTGGCTGTTCAGCCCGCTGGGGCCCTATGTCAACGTAATCTCGGGCGCGATGCGCCATGACTGGCTGCGCTTTACCCTGTGGGGCATTCTGGGCGAGGTGGTCTGGTGCGCGCTTTATGTGCTGATGGGCCGGGCCTTTGCGGGAAACCTGTCCGCCGCCTCGGACATGCTGGGGTCGATCCTCGGGCTGGTGGCGACGGGGACGGCGGTGCTGGGCCTTGGCTGGTGGCTGCTGCACCTCGCCCGGCGTGAGCGGGCCGCGCGGCTGGGTCTTTCCGATCCGGCGGAATGACCCCATATTCCCCGGATGCTGAAACTCGCCCCCGTTCTGATCGCCATCGCCTACGCCCTGCTCATGTGGCGCTTTTCGGTCTGGCGCACCGCCAAGGTGCTGGATGCGCAAAGCGCGCCACTGGCAGATCGTGAGGTTCTGGCGCTTGCCCGTCAGATGGCCGAGGCGCTGGAGATCCCCGAGATCCGCGTCCATGTGTTTGAGACCGAGGCGGTAAACGGCCTTGCCGTCGCGGACGGGCGGATTTTCCTCACGCGCGGCTTTTTGCGCCGCAAGGCCGCCGGAGAGGTCAGTGCCGAGGAACTGGCGAGTGTCATCGCGCATGAACTGGGCCATGTCGCCCTGGGCCACACCCGGCGGCGGATGATCGACTTTACCGGGCAGAACGCGGTTTTCGTCATGCTCTCGGCGCTGCTCAACCGCTTTCTGCCCTTTGTCGGCATCTGGATTGCCAATCTGATTTCGACCGCGCTGATGGCCCGTCTGTCGCGCCGGGATGAGTTTGAGGCCGATGCCTATGCCACCGCGCTGTTGGTCAAGGCCGGAATCGGCACGGGACCGCAAAAGTCCCTGTTCCGCAAGCTCGAGGCGCTGACACGCGGGGCCGGCCAAGGCATCCCGGCCTGGCTGCTGAGCCATCCGAAAACCGCCGACCGTATCGCCGCGATCGAGGCAGCCGAGGCCCGTTGGGGCCTGCCGTCCAGGGGCTGATCCCGCCGATATTTGACGCGGCGCCGCGACGGAACCGCTGCGTTGCAGCGTTAAGGGGATACGGCCCCCTATTTTGCACAGGTTCTGACATGCTCTCCTTCTTCAACCGCTATGCGACGCCCTTCATCACTGGCTTGTTCGTCATCTCACTGGTGACGGGGATTGCGCTGTTTTTCCATGTCGGGCCAGACGGCTTTCGCGAGATGCATGAGATCCTGTCGCTGGTGCTGATCCTGCCTTTTGTCCTGCATCTGTGGAAGAACTGGCGCCCGTTCATGGCCTATTTCAAACATGCGCCGATGGCGATTGCGCTGGTCTTGTCGCTGGTGATGTCGGTCCCCTTCCTGATGGGTGGGCAAGAGGCAGGGGGCGGCGACCGGGCGGCGATGTTCGGGCTGATCCGTCAGGTGACGGGGGCAACGGCGGCCGAGGTGGCGCCCCTGCTGCATGCGACCGAGGCCGATGTGACGGCCGCCTTTGACGCGGCGGGTATTCCGCTGGTCCCCGGTCAGACACTGGCCGAAGCGGCAACGGCAGCGGGCAAATCCGATGCGGAACTGGCCAGCCTGATCGTCTCGATCCGCAAGAACTGATTACAGCCCCATCGCCCGCGACAGCCGGTTCAACCGCGCGCGCTTCAGCAGCGATTTCAGCGATATCTCTTGCCCGGCCAGTGCGCTGGCCCGGGCAAGGACACGGCCCACAACGCCCTCGACCACCGCGGGCGCATGGCTGTGAAATTCCCAGAGCAGGCCGTCAGGGTCGCGCCGGTCCAGCCCCTCTTCGGCCAAGAGATGCCGGGGAAAATCCTGCGCGTTGAAGGTGACGATGCAATCGGCGTGACCGGCGATGGCGACGGCCAACACGTGACGGTCATTCTCATCGGGCAGATGCAGCCGTGCTTCGATCTGCGGCTGGGCGGCGATCACCGCGCGGGGAAAGCGGGCGCGCAGCAGCGCCGCCTCTCCCTCGGCGATCATCGGCGCCTCGGGGCCGAGTTTCACCGTCGCGCGCACCCATTCGCCAAGGATCCGCTCGGACACCAGCGGCTGATACAGCCCCGCCTCGGCGCAACCCAACAGGATCTCGCGCAGGACCGTCGGATAGATCACGCAGGCGTCAAGGACCGCCCTCATCCATCCAGCCGGAAGAACAGCGATTTCAGATAGCCGCCCTCGGCCAGTTGCGGCAGCACCGGATGGTCGGGGCCGGCAAAGCCGGTGTGCAGGATCTGCCCGCGCCGCCCGCCCCGGCCAATGCCGCGCGCACTGGCGTTGCGAAACGCGCTCAGATCGGCAGCATGGGAACAAGAGCAGAGGCCCAGATAGCCCCCCGGCGCCACCAAGGGCGCGGCCAGCCGGGCAATCCGCTCATAGGCGCGCAGGCCCGCCTCCAGCGCCGGTTTGGCGGGGGCAAAGGCCGGCGGGGCGCCCTACCTCGCTTCAAACCCCGCGCCCCCGGCCGCGCGGGCCCCCAGCACCGCAAAGGCATCACCCTGCCGTGTGGTCAGCCGGTCGGCCGTCCCCATGGCCCGCGCCCCCGCCTCGGCCAAGGACAAGGCCGGGGCCGAACCGTCAACGCAAAGCGCCGAGACCGCCCCGCCCGCCAGACAGGCAAGGCCAAAGCCGCCGACATGGCTGAACATGTCCAGCACCCGCGCGCCGCGCGCCAGCCGGGCGGCAAAGGCGTGATTGGGCCGCTGGTCATAAAAGAGGCCGGTCTTTTGCCCACCCAACAGATCTGCAAGATAGATCGCGCCGTTCATCGGCACCTCGATCGGCGCGGTGATCTGGCCGGTGATCAGGGTGATCTCTTCGGCCAGCCCCTCCAGCCCGCGCGCGCGGCCCGAGCCGTTCTTGACCACCGCCGAAACACCCGCCACCTGCATCAGCGCCTGAACGAGGTCCGGCAGATGCGCCTCGGCCCATGCGGCATTGGGCTGAACCACTGCCGCCGCGCCAAAGCGGTCGATCACCACCCCCGGCAGGCCATCTGCCTCGGCATGG
>CALLZQ010000842.1 GCA_937858255.1 uncultured Tabrizicola sp. | reverse complement strand
AGGGAAGTGCTGTCCACGGCGAACAACAGATCCTGCGGCATGTTCACGGTCAGATAATTGCCGTGATTGGTGACGGTCACATTGGGGTTAGAGAGCGAGCCGCGCAATTCCGCCGCCTGCTGGTCGAGCGAGGCCCCGATGGCGCCGCCGATGGCCGCACCCAGTGCGCCACCAACCACAACCTTGGCCAGCTTGTCATCGCCGCCCGAATTTGCCCCCGCCAGCGCACCGGCAAGACCGCCAATGATGGCGCCATTCTTGGCGCGGGCGTTCGGATCATCCGGGTAGGCATTCGGATCGACGCAGGCGGTCAGCGCCATCAGCGATGCCGTCGCGATCAAAAGGGGGGTTTTGAAAAACATGTCTGCCGCCTCACTGCTTATCGTCCCGGAGGTTCCCGGGCCCGTCCCAGTTATAGCAACGCCGGGGCAGGCCAAACAGTTCCCCGCCGGATTCAGCAGCATTCCGCCGATCACAAGCCGGTGTCCTGACCCTCGCTCCGCGCGGATTCCCAGGCCAGCAGCGCCCGTTTGACCGGCAACCCCCAGTGATAGCCCCCCAGCGCGCCGTCCTTGCGCAAGGCGCGGTGGCAAGGGATCAGCCAGGAAATCGGGTTGCGACCGACGGCAGTGCCGACCGCGCGGACGGCGGCAGGATGGCCGATGGCGCGGGCAATGTCGCTATAGGTGGTGACATGGCCATGCGGCACCCGCAGCAGCGCCTCCCAGACCTTGATCTGGAACGGCGCCCCGATCAGATGCAGCGGCGCCTGTTCTTTTGGCCCTTGCCGCAGCACAGCCTGAACCCAAGGGCGCAGCGCCTCGGCATCCTCGGTAAATTCGGCCCTGGGCCAGCGGCGGCGTAAATCCTCAAAGGCGACGGCCTCGCCCATCTCGGCGGCAAAGCCCATGCCGCAGATGCCCTTGGCTGTGCCCATGACAATCGCCGGACCAAAGGGGCTGTCAAACCAGCCCCAAGAGATCACCAGCCCCTCGCCGGCGCGGGCATAGTCGCCCGGCGTCATCGCCTCCCATGTCAGAAACAGATCGTGCAGCCGTCCGCCCCCTGACAGTCCGGCGCCATCGGCGGCCTCGAGCATGGTGGCGCGGTCTGCCAGCAAGCGCTTGGCATGGTCCAGCGCCAGATACTGTTGATAGCGTTTCGGGCTGACGCCGACCCATTGGCTGAAGGTGCGCTGAAAATCCGCGGGGCTCATGCCCATGCGGGCGGCAAGGGCGTCGAGGGTCAGGCCCGGGCCGGCGCTGTCAATCTCACGCAGGGCGCGGGCGATCACCTGATAATGGTAGGGCGGGGAAAGGTCGGTCATGGCAGTCTCCTTACCCGTATCCTAGGCTGGCGCCGTCGCGGTTGCGACCCGGATCCTGCGGCAAAATGCTTGCCCGGCGGGGCACTTTGTGGTCCATGGCGGCATGGCCAGACAACTCGATTATCACCAGATGAAGGCGATCTTCGCCCGGTTCCAATCGGCGGAGCCGGCACCGAAGGGCGAGCTTGAGCATGTGAACGCCTTTACCCTGCTGGTGGC
>CALLZQ010000841.1 GCA_937858255.1 uncultured Tabrizicola sp. | reverse complement strand
CTGGGGCCGGTCCTCGCGACGAACCGCGCCAAGGCGACGGGCCGGGCGCGCGCGCGGCTTGATCATGTCAGCGCGCTGATCGCCGGGCCGTTGAACTGCGCGGATGCGGCGGCGCCACAGGTGCTTGGTGACTGGGCGCATGATCAGGGCTTGCCGCGCCTGTCCACGCTGGGCCTTGCGGCAGATCAACATGCAGAGGTGGCAAAGGCATCGCTGGCCGCCTCGTCGATGAAGGCCAATCCGGTGCCGCTGACGGTTGAGGATCTTTGCGCGATCCTGCGGATGGCGGGCTGATCAGGCGCCGCTGCGCCTTTGGCGCCGCCGATGTGCCGGGGCGATCCGCAGCGCCGCGCGGTATTTCGCCACGGTTCGGCGCGCGACGACAGCCCCGCCATCAGACAGCAACCCGGCCAGTGCCTCATCTGAATGCGGCGCGGATTTGTCTTCCTCTGCAACCAGTTGCGCCAGCCGTGCCCGCAGGGCCGCGGCCCCCGTCCCTGCCCCCATATCCGGTGAAAACAACGCGCGCAGCCACCATGTGCCCAAGGGGGTATCGACAGAGGTACCCGCGACGACCCGGCTGACCGTCGATTTATGCAGACCCAGCCGGTCGGCCAGTTCCTGCATGGTCAGCGGGCGCAGCGCCACTGGTCCGGCCTCCAGCGCCGGGCACTGATGCTCCAGCACGGCCTGTGCCACGGCCAGAAGCGTGGCGTTACGGCTCTCGACCAGCCGCAGCACGGCACGCGCCCGGGCGCCGCCCGGTTGCCCCTCTTCAATCTCAAGACTGGGCAGGCTTGAGCGGTTCAGCGAGACAACCCAGCCCTTGTCGCCGCGCCGAGCCAGAATGTCAGGCTCGGGCAACGGGCTGGCCACCGCAGCAAAGCCCGTGCCCGGCTTGGGGTTAAAACTGCGCAATGTTGCAAAGGCCTGCCGCAATGCCGCCTCGTCCTGCCCCAGAAGGGCCGACAGGTCGGACCAGCGCCCCTCGGCCACCAGTGGAAGATGGTCGATCAGGCCGGCAAGCGCCCCTTGCAAAAGCCCGGCATCCCGCGCCTGCAACCGCAGGCATTCGGCCAGATCTCTGGCAAAGAGGCCAGCCGGTTCAATATGTTGCACCTGCAACAACACGGCTTCCACCGCTTCGGGCGAAATGCCGAGCCCCTGCGCGATCTGGTCCAGCGGGCGCCCCAGCCAACCCGTCGGCTCCAGCGTCTCGGCCAAGGCAAGGGCAATGCGGCGATCCGGACCGGCAGGCACCAGCGCCGGCAGCGCCTCGATGACATGCTGCATCAGACTGGGGCCCGGGTCTGGCAGATCAGCCTGTGCCTGATCCAGTCCACCAAGACCGAACCGGCCGTCACCGCGCGAGCTGCCAGTATAAAGCCCTGACCAGCGCGGCAGCCAGTCACCCAAGGCAGGCAGGGCCGGGGTCAGCGCCAGGGCCGGCGTCTCGGCGGCCTGCTCTTCAAGATAGCGCGTCAACCCCGCCGCATCCATGCGCAGCACGCGCAAGGCTGTTTGCAGCGACCCGGTCAGGGCAAGCCGCTGGGTCTGCATGACCTGAATGCCGCTGCGCGAAGCCATGGCCAAGCCTAGGCGCAGCCCCACAGGCGGGGCAAGCGGGAAACGGCCCGCTCCCTTCTCTGTGACTGGCTTCCCCCTCGCCCCCATGCGGCAATGCGGTTAGGTTCGGCCCAGATCCGCTGCCGCGAGCCCGTCCTGGCACAGGCGCGCCGCCCCGACGACCGCCAGAAAGACCCGATCCGACCATGCGCGCCCCCCTGCCCCAAACTCTTGACATCCTCTTGATCGGCGGCGGCCATGCCCATGCGCTGCTGCTGCGCAAATGGGGGATGGCGCCGCTGGCCGGGGCACGGCTGACCCTGGTCAACCCCGGCCCTGTCGCCCCCTATACCGGGATGCTGCCCGGCGCCATCGCCGGCCATTATGCCAAGCGCGATCTGATGATTGATCTGGTGCGGCTGGGCCGCTTCGCCGGTGCCAGCGTCATTCTCGACCGTGTTACCGGCCTCGACCCCCAGGCGCAGCGGGCCACGCTGGGCTCTGGCCGTGTCCTCGCCTATGATCTGGCGTCGATTGACATCGGCATCGCCTCGGATCTGCCCGAGATCGCCGGCTATGCCGAACATGGCGTATCGGCCAAACCCCTGGGGGCCTATGCCGACCGCTGGGAAGCCTTTGTCGCCAAGGCCCCGCCCAACCCGCGCGTCACCATTATTGGCGGCGGGGTTGGCGGGGTGGAACTGGCGCTTGCCTCGGCCCACCGGCTGCGGCAGGCCGGCCTTGCGCCGCAAGTCAGCGTTCTGGAACGGGGCACGACGCCGCTTTCCGGCATTGCCGGCGCCACAAGGGCGACCCTCTTGGCGGCGCTGAAGGCACAGGGCATCACCCTGCGCACCGGCACCTCGGTCACGCGGATCAGTGCCGATTGGGTAGAGCTGACCGATGGCAGCACGCTGGCCTCTGACTTTACGCTCTCGGTAGCGGGCGCGCGGCCGCAGGATTGGCTGACCGAAACCGGGCTGGAATTGCAGGACGGATTCATCGCCGTCTCGCCCCTGTTGCAAAGCTCGGACCCGCGCATTTTCGCGGCGGGCGATTGCGCGCATCTGACCCATGCCCCCCGCCCCAAGGCCGGCGTCTTTGCCGTGCGCGAGGCGCCGGTGCTGTTCCACAACCTGCGCGCCACGGCCATCGGCAAGGGCAAGCTGCGCCGCTACAATCCGCAGCGCGATTATCTCAAGCTGATCTCGATGGGGGGGCAGACGGCGGTGGCGGACAAATTCGGCCTGCGCAGCGGCGGGCCGTGGCTCTGGCAGCTCAAGGACCGGATCGACCGCAAGTTCATGGCAAAGTTCGAGGAATTCCCCGCGATGCCCGTGCCGCCGCTGCCGGCGGAACATGCGGCTGGTCTGCCCGAGGCACTGGGGAATAAGCCGATGTGCGGCGGTTGCGGCGCCAAGGTCGGCCCCGGCCCCCTGTCGGCCGCATTGGCGGGCCTGCCCGCGCCCCGCCGCGAGGATCTGCTCTCGGGTCCCGGCGATGACGCCGCCGTGTTGCAGGTCAGCGGTGCCCGGCAGGTGCTGACCACCGGCCATCTGCGCGCCTTTGTCGGCGATCCGGCGCTGATGGCGCGGCTGGCGGCCATCCACGCCCTTGGCGATGTCTGGTCGATGGGGGCCGAGCCGCAGGTGGCACTGGCCCAGATCTCCCTGCCGCGCCTGTCTGAACGGCTTCAGGCCCGGATGCTGGCCGAGGTGATGGAGGCAGCGGCAACGGTATTTCAGGCGGCGGGGGCCGATATCGCCGGCGGTCACAGCACGATCGGCGATGAGCTGACCCTCGGCTTTACCGTAACCGGGCTGGTGCGGCT
>CALLZQ010000840.1 GCA_937858255.1 uncultured Tabrizicola sp. | reverse complement strand
ATGCCCAGCACCGAGAACATGATGTAAAAGACGACGACGAACAGCACCATTTGCGAGATGTTCATCAACAGGCCCACCACGGCATTGCCATGGTTTCGGCGCACCGAGCGAACGGCGCCGTGGAACATCAACTCAAAGGTCGCCAAGGCCCGACTGGCTGCCGTCTTTCTGACCACAGGTTGAAACATCTTGCCTGAACCTCTTTTCGGGCGCCGCCCTTTGGCAGATACGCCGGAAACCTTGCCGTTTCCTTTGCGGCGATGATATGGCGACAGAGTGATTGAAGCAACTGTCGTGCCGGATTGGGGGCGTTTTGAACTATACTCTTCTCGTGGATGTGATGCGCCGGCTGGCGCTTGAGGCAGGCGACCGGATCATGGAGATCTATGAAAGCCCGGATTTCGCCGTGCGCGCCAAAGGCGATTCCAGCCCGGTGACCGAGGCGGATGAGGCCGCGGATGCCCTGATCTCGGCCGGTCTGCGGGCGGCCTTCCCCGATGTGACGCTGATTACCGAAGAGCAGGCGGCAAGCCATAGCCTGACAGCCCAGACCTTTCTGATCGTCGATCCGCTGGACGGGACCAAGGAATTCATCCAGCGCCGCGGTGATTTTACCGTCAATATCGCCTATGTGCAGGATGGCGTGCCGATGCGCGGCGTGGTCTATGCGCCTGCCAAAGGGCGGCTGTTTTACACGCTGGCCGATGGGCGCGCGGTAGAAGAGGTGGGGCCTTTTGCAAAAGACGCTCCCGGCCCGCAAAATCCGATCCGTGTTTCGCAGCCGGATAATGCCGCGCTGATGGTGGTCGCGTCGAAATCGCATCGCGATGCGGCGACCGATGCCTATATCGGCAAATATGCGGTGCGTGACATGACCAGTGCCGGGTCGAGCCTCAAGTTCTGTCTGGTGGCGACCGGAGAAGCCGATCTTTATCCCCGGCTTGGCCGGACAATGGAATGGGATACGGCGGCGGGCGATGCCGTTCTGCGGGGCGCCGGCGGACAGGTCGTGCGTTTTGACGATCATAGCCCGCTTGCCTATGGCAAGACGGGTTGGGACAATCCGTTCTTCATCGCCCTTGCGCCGGGCGTTGATCTTCGGGCCGGATGACTTCGGGGCGGCTCTCGGTCGTTGTCGTCAGCCGGCATCGCGCCGAGGCCCTGAGGCGCTGCGTCGTGGCGCTGCGTCAGCAGATTGGCGCCACGATCGAGCTGGTCGTCGTTGCTGATCCGGCAGGATGCGCTGCCATCGACGCGCCCGATCTTTGCGCCATCGTCTTTGACAGGGCGAATATCTCGCAGGCCCGCAATCTGGGTCTGGCGCGTACTACCGCGGAAATCGTTGCCTTTCTTGACGATGATGCCGTCCCCGAACCGACTTGGGCGGCGCGCTTGATGGCGGCGTCGCAGATGGCGGGGGCCGTGTCTGCTACCGGATATGTGCTTGGCCGGAATGGCATTTCCTATCAATGGCGCGCGGCAGAGGTGGATGGCATGGGGCAGGATCATCCGCTGGACCTGCCAGGAGACGGCCCCTATGTCCTGACCGGTTCACCCGGTCGCGCGATCAAGACCCAAGGCACCAACTGTGCCTTTGACGCCGAGAAGTTGCGCGCTATTGGCGGCTTTGACCCCTGCTTTCGCTTCTTCCCTTATGAACCCGATGTGCACCTGCGCCTGTCCCTGCCCGGCCCGACCGTCGTGCCGCCGCCTGCGCTGGTGCTTCATGCCTTTCTCGCCTCGGCCCGGCGGAACGCTGCGCGCGTGCCGCTCAGCCTGCATGAGATTGCCGCCTCGACGGCGGTCTTCCTGCGCAAACATGCGGCAGCGCAGATTGCCGAGGGGCGCGACGCGCTGTGGCATGAACAGAGCGCCCGCCTGCGCCACCTGCGCCGGCGGCTGCGGCTGAACCGCGCGGGTGAGAGTCGCTTGCTGGAAACGCTGGCCGCGGGTTGGGCGGACGGGTTGGCGCGACCGATCTCTGACTTGCGGCCCGTGCTGCCGGCAGGCGATGCTTTGCGGCCCCTTGAAACCACGGCAAGCGGTGCGGGGCGGGTGATCAGCGGTTGGTCATGGCAGGAAGCTGACCTGCGGGCCGAGGCGTTGCGCGCCCGGGCCAAGGGAGAGATCGTGAGCCTGCTGTGTCTTTCTCCGGGGGTGCGACGACACTGGCAGGTTTTCGTCCCAGCGGGCTCCTGGGTCGAGACGGGTGGCGTCTGGGGCCGCACCGTCAGGGATCGCCCGCCGCCCCTCGGCCAAGGGATTGCGGCGTGCCATGCAGCCTATATCGCCCGGATTTCCCCCTTTCGCCCCACAGCGAGCGCGGGCTGATTGTGACCATATCGCCCCGCAAACCCCAGAAATGCCGATGCATCCGCAGCGTGGTATGGTATTGTGAAGAAATCGCGGATACTGTCCAACCGCCCCTTTGGACAAAATTCTTTGCTGGATAAGAGTGAACGACAGATGAAACCGAAAAAGGTAACGAAAGCGGTCTTCCCGGTCGCCGGTCTTGGAACCCGCTTTCTGCCCGCGACCAAGTCGATCCCCAAAGAGATCATGACTTTGGTGGATCGCCCGCTGATTCAATATGCCATCGACGAGGCGCGGGCCGCTGGCATCAAGGAATTCATTTTTGTGACCAGCCGCGGCAAGTCCGCGCTGGAAGATTATTTCGATCACGCCCCCGAACTGGAAAGCGAACTGCGCAAAAAGGGCAAGACCCAGTTGCTCGATGTCCTCAAGGACACCAACATGGATTCTGGCGCCATTGCCTATGTGCGCCAGAACCGGCCGATGGGTCTGGGTCATGCGGTCTGGTGCGCCCGCCGTCTGATTGGCAATGAACCCTTTGCCGTCCTGCTGCCCGATGACGTGATTGCCGCTGAAAAACCCTGCCTTGAGCAGATGGTCGAGGCCTATGCCGAAACCGGCGGCAACATGGTTGCCGCGATGGAGGTTCCGCCGGAAAAAGCCTCGTCCTACGGGGTTCTGGATATCGGCAATGACATGGGCTCGATTGTCGAGGCCAAGGGGATGGTGGAAAAGCCGGCGCCGGGCGCCGCGCCGTCGAACCTCGCAGTGATCGGCCGCTATATCCTGTCGCCCAAGGTGCTGACCAACCTGAACCGGATCAAGCAGGGCGCGGGTGGCGAGATCCAGCTCACCGACGCCATTGCTGAGGAAATCGAGCAGGGTAAGGTCTATGGCTACCGTTTTCGCGGGCAGCGCTATGACTGCGGCTCGAAGGCCGGTTTCCTTCAGGCAACGGTGGCCTTCGGTCTGGCCCGCCCCGACCTGCGCGACGAATTCGCCGCCTATTTGGGCGAAATGTCGGCGATGCAAAAGGCCGCCCAGTAAGCCTTGGCGCCGCGCGCCCTCATTCTGGATGTCACGCGGCTGATATCCCGGATCGGCAAGGGCGCGTTGACCGGCATTGACCGGGTTGAACTGGCTTATGCGCGGCATCTGCCCGCGGCAGGACTGCCCCTTTTCGGTCTGTTGCGCACCGGGGCGGGCGTCTTGCTGTTGCCATCGGCAAGTCTGGCGCAAATCTGTGCCTGGGCCGATGGGCAGGTGCTGCCCCAGTCGCTGGACCTGATCTCGCGCCTGTCGCGCCGGGGCGATTCCCCGCGCCTAGCCATGGAGGCAGCCCTGAGGCGGCAGGCTGTGGCGCGGGCGCCCGTGGGGTTGGCGGGCTGGATTCTTCGCCGGCATCTGCCGCCCGGATCGGCCTATCTGAATGTCGGGCATGCAAATCTGTCTGGGCGGATGATGCGCGCGTTGCGGCGCAGCGGTCGTGTTCGCATCGCGGTTTTACTGCATGATGTTATCCCGCTCGACTATCCGCAATTCGCGCGGGCCGATCAGGTGCCGGCCTTTGCGCGCAAGCTACAAACGATCTCGCGCTATGCCGATCTGGTGATCCATACCGCCAAGGCAACGCGGCAGGCGAATGAGGTACAGTTGCGCGCCGCCGGGCATGTGCCGCCGGGGATCGTTGCGCCGCTGGGCATTGTCGTGACGCCGCCCCGGGACGAAGAGATCCCGGCAGAGCTATCGGCAGGCACCCCCTATTTCGTTGTGTTGGGCACGATAGAGCCACGCAAGAACCATTCGCTCTTGCTGGATGTCTGGCAGGGGTTCACGGGGCTGGAGCCACCGCCACGGCTGCTGATCCTTGGCAACAAGGGTTGGGCCGGGGCACCCCTTATGGCCCGGCTTGAGGCGGGGGTGCCCGGAGTTGAAGTGATCTCGGGCCTTGGCGACGGGGCGGTATCTGCCCTGATCGCCGGTGCGCATGCGGTGCTTTTCCCGACTCTTGCCGAGGGCTTTGGCCTGCCCGCCTTTGAGGCTGCGGCGCTGGGCACGCCGGTTATCGCCTCGGATCTGCCGGTGCTACGGGAATTCCTGGCGGAGTTCCCCGTTTACCTTGACCCGACGGACAGTTATTCTTGGTCGAGAACAATACTGGACCACTTCTTGCAGCCGCGGAAAGCAGGATCGGACGAAGCCGGGCTCTCTTTCCCAAGCTGGGAGGAGCATTTCAGAATTGTATTAACAAGTTTCTGAAAACGTGGTTTCTGACCGGGGCAGGACCAAAGGGGAACAGTGGGCGTTTTTTCCAGATATCGTCTGCGATTGGCGCGGCGGCGCTGGCTCTTTCGGGCTTTTCGCAAGCGTCGGGAATTGCGACCCGTCGCCAATCGGACGGCGCGTTTGCGGCCGGACGATATCTTGCTGTTTTCCACGCTGCGGAACGAGAAGATCCGGCTGCCATTTTTCCTTCGCTACTACCGGGATCTGGGGGTCAACCATTTCCTGATCGTGGACAATGACAGCGACGATGGCGGTCGGGAATATCTGGCCGAGCAGCCAGATGTCAGTGTCTGGACCACACGCCACAGCTACAAACGCTCACGCTTTGGGGCGGATTGGCTGAACTGGCTGCAACTGCGCTATGCGCATGAACACTGGTGTCTGGTCGTCGACCCGGATGAGTTTTTTGTCTATCCGTTCTGCGATACGCGCCCGGTGCGGGCGTTGACCGACTGGCTGGATGCGTCCAACATAAAATCGTTCCCGGCGATGCTGCTCGACATGTATCCCAAAGGGCCGCTGGATGCGCAGCCCTATCATGAGGGTCAGGATCCGTTCGAGATTGCCCAGTTTTTTGACAGCGGTAACTATATTTACCAACGCAACAGCCGTTTCGGAAATCTGTGGATCCAGGGTGGGCCCCGGATGCGGACCTTCTTTTCCGACAAGCCAGAGCTTGCGCCGGCGTTGAACAAGATACCGCTGGTCAAGTGGGACCGCAGCTATGCCTATGTCAGCTCGACCCATATGTTGCTGCCGCGCGGCTTGAACCAGACCTATGACGAATGGGGGGGCGAAAAGGCCAGCGGCTGCCTGCTGCATGCCAAGTTCCTCGATACCTTTGCCGCCAAGGCCGAAGAGGAAATGGCGCGCGGGCAGCATTATGCGGCAAGCGCCGAGTACAAGGCCTATAAGGCCGGACTCGAGGCGCAGCCCGATCTGTGGTGCAAGTGGAGCGAGAAATACATCAACTGGCGCCAGCTTGAGATTCTGGGTCTGATGTCCAAGGGGAATTGGGCATGACCGTCGGCTTCATCATGCTGTGCCATACCGCGCTGGACCGTGCCGCGCAGGTGGCGCGGCATTGGGCCGAACGCGGTTGCCCGGTGGTGATACATGTCGATCGCCGCGTGGGGGCAGGGCCGGTGAACGGGATGAAAGCCGATCTGGCCGATTTGCCGAACATTCGTTTCTCGGGTCGTCATGCCTGCGAATGGGGCACCTGGGGCATCGTTGCCGCCAGCCAGGAGGCTGCCAGCCTAATGCTGCGCGAATTTGCCGATGTGCGTCATGTCTACCTTGCTTCGGGGTCTTGCTTGCCGCTGCGTCCGGTTGAACAGCTGGATGCCTATCTCAATTCACGACCCAAG
>CALLZQ010000839.1 GCA_937858255.1 uncultured Tabrizicola sp. | reverse complement strand
CGCCCGGTATGACACTGCTCGTGCGGCGGCACGGCAGTTCAGACTGCGCGCCCGCCCCCCCCGCCGGTGAACGGGGCGGTCAGGGCGGAGCGCGGCAGGCTGAACCAGCCGATCTGCATCAGTTGGGCAAAAAACTCACGCGGATAAAAGGGGGGGCGAAACAGATGCCCCAGCACCGCCCCGGCAAACAGCGCCACCCGGCCGATGGACGCCAGCAAGGACAGCGCCGCACGCCCGATGCCGCGCAGCCCGCCCTTCAGCGTCACGCCGCGCCCTCGATATACCGCCGGCTGTAGCGATGGCTGAGCGAGGTCAGGATTTCATACCCGATTGTTCCGGCAATATCCGCCAGATCGTCCACCGTCTGATGCGGACCAAGGATGTCGAGGCTGCGCGGCACCCGGTCCAGATGGCTGATATCGACGGTGATCAGATCCATCGACACACGGCCCACCACGGGGCAGGGGGTGTCGCCATCCCACAGGATCGCCTTGCCCGAAAGGCTGCGCAACAACCCGTCGGCATAACCCGCTGAAACCGTGGCAATCGTGCTGTCGGCCTCTGCCGTCCAGGTGCAGGAATAGCCGACCGGCTCTCCCGCCAGAACAACCCGGCTCTGGATGATTGGCAAGGAAAGGGTGACCACCCGGGCGGCATTTTCAAACGGGCGCCCGCCGTAAAGGCCAACCCCAGGGCGGGTCAGGTCGAAATGGTATTTCGGCCCCAGCAGGATCCCCCCCGTCGCCGCCAACGAGCGCGGCACGCCGGTGCCATCGGTCATGGCGTGAAAGGTCGCCAGTTGCAGCTCGTTCAGCCCGTGGTCGGGGTCATCGGCACAGGCCAGATGCGACATGATCATCTCTGGCCCGGCCTCCAGCACGAAAGGCGCGACCGCCTCCCATTCCGGCTCTTCCATGCCCAGACGGTTCATTCCGGTATCAAGCTGCACGCCAAAGGGCAGGCCCGGCAGCGCCTCCAGATGCCGCGTCACCTGATCGAGGCTGTTCAGCATCGGCGTCAGGTCGAGGTCGTGGATCATGTCCGTATCGCCGGCCATATGGCCCGACAGGATGCAAATCTGCGGCCCTGGTCCAAGGGCCTGCCGCAGCGCGGCACCCTCTTCGGCGACGGCCACGAAAAACCGCCGCGCGCCAGCCTGCGCAAGCGCCCGCGCCACCCGGGAAATGCCCAAGCCATAGGCATCGGCCTTGACCACGGCGGCGGTCTGCACGCCCGAGGCCGAGGCACGGTCCAGCGCCCGCCAGTTGGCGGCGATTGCGTCGAGATCAATGGAAAGGGTCGCGGTTGCCATGGGGTTTAATTGACGGATCGCCGGGCAGGGTCAAGGGGCAATGAGCAGTGTCGGCGGCGGGCGGCCTCAATAGCCCGGATCGTCGCCCTGCCACGGCCGCACCAGATTGCCAAAGCGGGTGAAGCGGCCCTCGAACGACAGTTCCACCGTGCCAATCGGACCATGGCGCTGCTTGCCCAGGATCACCTCGGCCTTGCCGTGGCACTGTTCCATCACCTGTTGCCAGGCGGCCATCTTGTCCATCTCATGATCCGAGGGCTTTTCGCGTTCGCGGTAATATTCCTCGCGGAACACGAACATCACCACGTCGGCATCCTGTTCGATCGAGCCCGATTCCCGCAGGTCAGACAGTTGCGGACGCTTGTCCTCGCGGTTTTCCACCTGACGCGAGAGCTGCGACAGCGCGATCACCGGGATGTTCAACTCCTTGGCGATGGCCTTTAGCCCCTGGGTGATCTCGGACACTTCCTGCACCCGGTTCGCCTCGGACGCCTTGGAGGACCCTTTCAGAAGCTGAAGATAGTCGATCATCAGCACATCCAGCCCATGCGTCCGTTTCAGTCGCCGTGCCCGCGCCGCGACCTGACTGATCGGCAGGGCAGGGGTGTCATCGATATAGAGCGGGCAGCTTTCCAGCGATTTCGCCGCCTCGACAAAGCGGCGGAACTCGGCCTCGGTCATGTCGCCCTTGCGGATTTGTTCGCTGGGCACCTCGGATGCCTCAGAGAGGATCCGCGCCGCCAATTGCTCGGCGCTCATTTCAAGGCTGAAAAAGCCGACGACACCGCCCTCGACCGCGCCTTCGCTGCCATCGGGCTTGCGCCCGCGCTTGTAAGCCTTGGCAACGTTGAAGGCGATGTTGGTGGCCAGCGAGGTCTTGCCCATCGAGGGGCGCCCGGCAAGGATGATCAGGTCGCTTTCATGCAGACCGCCCATCTTCTTGTCCAGATCGACCAGCCCGGTGGAAATACCCGCCAGACCGCCGCCACGCTGATAGGCGGCATTGGCGACATTGACCGCATCCGTTACGGCCTTAAGGAAACTCTGG
This sequence comes from uncultured Tabrizicola sp., assembly GCA_937858255.1. Classification (GTDB taxonomy): domain Bacteria; phylum Pseudomonadota; class Alphaproteobacteria; order Rhodobacterales; family Rhodobacteraceae; genus Pseudotabrizicola. Next base: position 3,615 of record CALLZQ010000839.1, on the reverse strand, counting down.
AACCCGCGTTCGGCGACGCCCTGCTCGCCCAGTTTGTACAGCCGCTGCTCGGCCTCGACGATCTGCTCGCGCGGCTCTGACTGGATATCGACCTTGGCCGCCTTGGCGCTGATCTCGCGCCCCAGCGCGATCAGCTCGCGCCGCACTGCCAGATCATAGATCATCTGCGCATAGTCGCGCGCCGCATAGGCCGAGATCGCCGCGCCGGCCAGCCGCACCAGATAGGCCGGGCCGCCCAGTTCCTTCAGCCCCTCGTCATCCTCGAAAAAGGGTTTCAGCGTCACCGGGCTGGCCAGCGCATTCTTTTGAATCCGCGCCGCCATCTTTTCAAAGATGCGCTGGTGGACGGGGTCAAAGAAATGCTCGGCCTTCACAAGGCTGGTCACGCGGTCATAGACATCATTGTTGGTCAGGATCGCGCCCAGAAGTTGCTGCTCTGCCTCGGTGTTATGCGGCAGCACATCCTGCGCTGCCTCGGCTGCTGCCGGCAGATCACCGCGGATTTTCGCAACTTCGTTCATCGCCTCTCCCTCACGCCGCTGTGCCGTGCGGACCTAGCCCAAGCCGGCCCCGTGGCACAAAAGGTAAATCTGCGGGGATAAGCCTGTGGGCATCCCCGATTTTTGGTAGTTGATGGGGGCGCGGGCCCCCATATCTTGTAGCAGATCTGTGGGTAACGCGCCACCGCACGATTCGGCAGGCGGCTTATCCCCAAAGCCTACCGGCTTTGCCCACAGGTTTTTCCCCGGAATTAAGGTCTTACTTGCTCCGGGCCTCTTGCCAGGCGCGCGGTGCCTTGAGGAAACTCTCGACCTCGGTCAGGGTCGCCGCGTCAAAGGCGCCCTGTGCGCGGGCCTCGGCCAGCACATCCCGGTGGCGGCGGGGGGGGGGCAGACGCACCCGAGGCGCGGCCAGGCGTGGGGGCGGGGGGGGGAAGATGTCATAAAAAAAGACCCCCGCCGTATCGGCGCAGTGCGCGCCGGTCTCGCGGATCGCATCGACGAACGACAGTTTCGAGCCGCCGTCGGTGGTCAGATCCTCGACCAGCAGCACCCGTTGCCCCTCGGTCATCGCGCCCTCGATCCGGGCATTGCGGCCATAGCCCTTGGGCTTTTTCCGCACATAGGTCATTGGCAGCGCCAGCCGCTCGGCCACCAGCGCGGCAAAGGGAATGCCTGCCGTCTCGCCCCCGGCGATGTTGCCAAACGCCCCAACCCCCGCCTCGCGCATCCCCGTCACCGCCAGAAAGTCCATCAGCATGGTGCGGATGCGCGGATAAGAGATCAGCTTTCGGCAATCGACATAGGTCGGCGAGGGCAGGCCCGAAGCCAGGGTAAAGGGCGTCTCGGCGTTGAAATGCACCGCCTTGATTTCCAGAAAGGCGCGGGCGGTCAGGCGGGCGATCTCTGCCTTGGCGGGGAAACTGGTCGGGATCATGGCGGGTCTTTCGGCTCGGGATAGGGATCAGGCTTCAACCGCCCAATGGACGGGGAAGCCGGGGTTGAAGACGGTTACGGGGCCGGCCTCGGTGATGATCTTGTCGGGAAAGCTGACGGGCTGTTCATGGCGCACCAGCCGGATCTGCGCCTCATTCGGTGGCAGGCGGTAAAACGCCGGGCCGTTCAGGCTGGCAAATGCCTCCAGCCGGTCGAGCGCCCCTTCCTCGGCAAAGACATGGGCCAGCAGCGGCATGGTATTGGTCGCGGTAAAGCATCCCGCGCAGCCGCAGGCATGTTCCTTCAGCGCATCGACATGCGGGGCGCTGTCGGTGCCCAGGAAATAGCAGGGATTGCCGCTGGTCGCGGCGGCGCGCAGGGCGAGGCGGTGTTTTTCGCGCTTGGCCACCGGCAGGCAGTAGTAATGCGGTTTGATCCCGCCAACGAGAATATGGTTGCGGTTGATGATCAGGTGATGGGTCGTGATCGTGGCGGCAAGGTTCGGCCCGCCGGCGGCGGCATAGGCTGCGCCCTCTTCGGTGGTGATATGTTCCATCACCACCCGCAATTCGGGCAGGCGGCGGCGCAGCGGGTCCAGCACCGTGTCGATGAAGACCGCCTCGCGGTCAAAGATATCCACCTCGGCCGTCGTCACCTCGCCATGGGTGCAGAGCGGCAGGCCGATCTCGGCCATCTTCTCCAGCACCGGCATGATCTTGTCCAGATCGCGGACGCCCGAATGGCTGTTGGTGGTCGCCCCCGCCGGATAGAGCTTGACCGCCTTGACCAGACCCGAGGCGGCAGCGGCGGCAACATCGGCCGGATCCGTGCCCTCGGTCAGATAGAGCGTCATCAGCGGTTCGAACTGCATCCCTTTGGGCAAGGCCGCCAGAATGCGGTCGCGATAGGCGCGGGCGTCATCGCCCGTCACCACCGGCGGCACCAGATTCGGCATCACGATGGCCCGCGCGAAATGCCGGGCAGTTTCGGGCAGGACACCTTTCAGCATCGCGCCATCGCGCAGGTGCAGGTGCCAGTCATCGGGGCGGCGGAGGCAGATTTCCTGGGTCATGCGCGGGCGATAGCGTGAAGCGCCCGGCATTTCCAGAGGAATTGCAGGGTCAACCGCCCTGTTTTGCCGGCTCGGCCACTTCGGCCAGCGCGGCGGTCGCCTCGGCGGCGGCCTCATCGGCCAGAATTTCGGTCAACCGCTTGCGGAAAGTCGGGGCGTTCAGCCGCGACACCACGCCATTGCACAGCCATTTCTCGCGCTTGAGATGCCCGGTGCCACCCAGCCGCGCCAGCATGCCGCGCAGATAGGGACCAAAGCTGCGCCGTGCCCGCCAGATTTTAGCAAAACCGGTGCGGGTCAGGCTGCCCGCGTCGACCGCCTCGACCAGCGCGCCCCAGATTTGCATATGGCCGAAAGCACAGTCGAGCCGTCCGCCCAGATGCGGGGTGCGGAAATGCTGCACATCCTCGGCAATATCGGGGTCGTGCAGCACATAGACCTTGCCAGCACCCTCGACCATGTCGGGGGCAAAGCCATAGCGGCTGCGGAAATCCAGCCGCCGTGCCTGCGGATTTCGCCGGTCCCAGCCGGCCACATCGGGCAATTGCGTCGCGCGGGGCGAGATCAGCAGCACATGCGCCCCCGGCGCGGCCACGCAATAGGCCGCCGCCGCATAGCCCTGAATGCCGGCGCCCATGAAGACTACACTGTCGAAATCCTCGAAAAAGGCATCGTCCACCAGCCGGTCAAAGTAGCCATAAACCCGTTTGTCGCGATACCAGGTCTCGCCCTCGCAGATCAGGCACAGATGCGACCAACCCTGCGCCTTGGCCAGATCATGACCGAGGGGGAGTTGCGAGGGCCGGGCGCGGATCTCGTCCAGCGTCTCGAAGCTGACCAGAAGTTGCGGGCCTTCATCCATGAAGAACGCCCAGTGGCGATTGCCGATCGGCTCGAAATAGCCGGCCTCATCGCCGATTGCCTCCATCACCTCAAGCCAGCCATCACGATCCTTGGCGCCCGAGGCATCTTCCGGCGGGCGAGCGGGCTTTACCGCCGCCTGCGGGGCAGGGGCGGGCGTGGCGGCGCTGGTCATGTCCTCGGCGGGGGGAGGGGGCGACAAAGGGGGGCCCCCCCCCACGAAAAACATCCAATTTTCCACAAGCC
>CALLZQ010000838.1 GCA_937858255.1 uncultured Tabrizicola sp. | reverse complement strand
GATGAAGATCAGCCCCATGCCGCGTTCGCGCACGAGGCCATCGAGGATCGACAGCACCTCGGCCTGAACCGTAACATCGAGGGCACTGGTCGGCTCATCCGCGATCAGCAGGTCCGGTTCCGGGATCAGCATCATCGCGATCATCACCCGCTGGCCCATGCCGCCGGAAAGCTCATGCGGATAGGCCTCCATCACCCGTTCGGGGTCGCGCATCTGCACGGCCTCCAGCGCGGCGATGGCCTTGGCATGGGCCTCGGCCCGGCCCAGACGGTCGCGCCGGCGCAGGCCTTCGGTCAACTGGGCGCCGATCTTCATCACCGGGTTCAGCGAATATTTCGGATCCTGCATCACCATGGCGATACGGGGGCCGCGCAGGGCGCGCATCTCGCGTTCCGTCGCGCGCATCAGATCATGGCCGTCGAATTCCATTCGGTCCGCCTCAATCCGCCCCGGAGGGCGGATCAGGCGCAGGACGGCGCGACCGGTCATGGTCTTGCCCGAGCCGCTCCCGCCGACGATCCCCACCCGTCCGCGCCCCAACTGGAACGAAACGCCCCGCACCGCCTGCACCGGGCCGGTCTCTGTTTCAAAGGTCACGCGCAGGTTTTCGACATTCAGAAGGCTCATCTCGAGGCGCTCCTTGGGTCGAGGACATCGCGCAGCCCGTCGCCGAGCAGGTTGAAGCCGAGCGAGACGAAAAAGATGGCAAGGCCGGGCATGGTGGCGACCCACCATTGTTCGAACAGGAACTTGCGGCCCGAAGAGATCATCAGGCCCCATTCCGGCAGGGGCGGCTGCGCGCCAAGGCCCAGAAAGCCAAGGCCGGCGGCGATCAGGATCACGCCAGCCATATCCAGCGTGACGCGGATGATGACCGAGGGCAGGCACATCGGCATCACATGGCCAAGGATGATCCGGCCCGCCCCGGCGCCTTGCAGGCGGACGGCGGCGATGTAGTCGGAATTGCGCACCGTCAGCGTCTCGGCCCGGGCGACGCGGGCATAGGGGGGCCAGGCGGTCAGGGCGATGGCGATCACCGCGTTAAAGATGCCGGGTCCCAGCACCGCCACCAGCGCGAGCGCAAGGATCAACCGGGGAAAGGCCAGAAAGATATCGGTCAGGCGCATCAACACCTCATCCACCCAGCCGCCGAAGTAGCCGGCGACGGTGCCGATCAAGAGGCCAAGCGGCGGGGCGGTCAGGGCGACCAGCGCCACGATATAAAGGGTGATGCGGGCGCCATGGACGATCCGGCTCCAGATATCACGGCCGAAATCGTCGGTGCCTAGCCAATGGCCGGGGGTGCCGGGGGGGAGGAGGCGCTGCGTCAGGTCCTGCACGGTCGGGTCATGGGTGGCAAACAGCGGCGCAAAGGCCGCCATGGCGAGGAGCAGCGAGACGATCGCCAGACCGCTCATCGCCAAGGGGGTGCGCCGCAGTCGCAACCAGGCGAGCCAGGCCTGCCCCAGCCGGGCCGGACGGCGCGAGCCGGGGTTCGGGTCGGTCAGCCATGCGCGAAGGGTTGTCATCCGCGCGCCCTCGGGTCGATCAGGCGATAAAGGATATCGCTTGCCATGTTCAGCGTGACAAAGACCACGCCGACCACGATGGTCCCGCCCAGAACCGCGGGCATATCGGCGGTAAAGAGCGCATCGGTGATATAGCTGCCAAGGCCGGGCCAGGCGAAAATCGTCTCGGTCAGGACGGACCCCTCCAGCAGATAGGCGTAGGAGAGGGCAATGACCGTGATCAGCGGCACCATCACATTGCGCATCGCATGAACCCAGATCACCCGCCATTCCGGCATGCCCTTGACCCGGGCGGTGGTGATATATTCCTGCCCCAGTTCATTCATCATGAAGCTGCGGGTCATCCGGCTGATATAGGCCATCGAGACATAGCCCAAGAGGCCCGCCGGCAGGATGATATGCGACAGCGCATTGGTAAAGACATCCCAGGCGCCGTTCAGCGCCGTGTCGATGAGGATGGCGCCGGTATATTGGGTCATTGAGAATTCCAGCATCATTTCATAGGCCGGATCCAGCCGCCCCGGTCCGCCGACCCAACCCAGATGGCCGTAAAACACCAACAGGCCAATCAAGCCCAGCCAGAACACCGGCATGGAATAGCCCATCAGGCCGACCAGCCGCACGATCTGATCGGCAAGGCTGCCGGGCCGGGTTGCCGCCAGCACGCCTGCCGGCACGCCCACCAGCACGCCGATGATCGTGCCCAGCGTCGCGAGTTCCAGCGTCGCCGGAAAATACCGGGCAATCTCACCGGCAATTGGTTCCCGCGTGCGGATAGAGGTGCCCAGATCGCCTTGCAGCGCATCGGTCACATAGATGGCAAATTGCCGCCACAGCGGTTCATCAAGGCCGAGGGCCTGCCGCGCCGCCTCATATTGCGCTGCCGTTGCCCGCTCGCCCACGATCGACAGAACCGGGTCGATCGGCACGACCCGCCCGATCAGAAAGGTCACCAGCAAAAGGCCAATCAGGGTGATGGCAAGGGTGAAAAGGCCACTGGCGATCTGCCGCAAAAGCGGAAAGCCGCGTGACGGCGCCGAGGTCGGGGGGGCAGAGGTCATCTGACTAAAAAAGGGCCGCCGCATCGGGTGAAGCGGCGGCCCCGGACCTTACTTGGTCACCAGCATGTAGACGACCGAGTCGGTCGCGCCGCCGGTGTAGAAGTTCTGCACATTGCTGCGCAGGCCGGTCTGGCTCTTCTGCTGGAACATTAGCACAAAGGCCGAGGTGTCGCGGTGCTTGCGCTGGATCTCCTCATACATGGCCTTGCGCTTGTCGCCGTCCTTTTCGACCACAGCCGCCTCGGTCATCGGGCCCAGATCGGCCGGATCCCAGGCGGTGCGCCAGGCGAGGAAGCCGGTGGCATTGGCCTCATCCGAGTTGTCGGGGTTCATCGCAAAGGTCGAGGCGTTGGTATGGGGGTCGGGATAATCCGGGCCCCAAGTCTGAAGGGTGATGTCGTGCTGACGCGCCCGGTACTTGCCCAGCACGGTCTTGCCGTCGCCCACATCCAGCGTCACGTTGATGCCGATCTGGCCAAAGGTATTCTGCACCGATTGGGCGATGTCCATCCGTTCCTGGTCGTTGCGGACGGTCAGGCCCACTTCCAGCGGCAGCGTCACGCCCGACTCGGCCATCAGCGCCTTGGCTTTTTCCACATCGAGGCTATAGGGGTTGTCGGTCAGCGCGCCGAGGAACCCCTCGGGCAGGAAGGCCTGATGCACGCCCCACTGGCCCTTGAGGATGGTGTCGGTCATGCCCTGATAATCGACAGCCCACCGCATCGCCTCCAGCACCTTGGGATTGGCGAGTTCCGGCTTTTTCTGGTTCATCGCCAGATAATAGACCTGTCCGCCCACATCATCCTGAATGCGGACATCGGCATTGCCTGAAAGCCCCTCGACATCGGTCGGCGTCAGGCTGCGGGCAACGTCAATATCGCCCTTTTCCAGCAACAGGCGCTGGGTCGCCGGCTCTGGGATATGGCGCATGAACACAGTCTTGATCACCGCATCGCCACGCCAGTGGCCGGCGCGGGCCTCAAGGATATAGCCCTCATTCGGCTTGTAGGATTTCAGCACATAGGCGCCGGTGCCGGCCGAATTGGACTTGAGCCATTCGTTGCCCATGTCGCCATTGGCCTCATGCTCCATCACCGTCTTCATATCGACGATATTGGCGTCACCGGCGGTCAGGCAGTTGTAGACGAAGGTTGGCGCATAGGCCTTGTCGGTCTTCAGCACCATGGTGTCACCTTCGGCGGTGATAAGCTGATCCACATTGTCGGCGGTAAAGCCGAACTGGGTCAGGATAAAGGCCGGGGTCTTGTCCAGCTTGACCACGCGGCGCAGCGAGCCGGCGGCATCCTCGGCGGTCAGCGGATTGCCCGACGAAAAGGTGATGCCCGACTTGATCTTGAAGCGGTAAGTCACGCCGTCCTCATCGACCGACCAGCTTTCCGCCAGACCGGGAACCAGTTCGCCCGGCTTGGTCGGGTCGAGTTCCACCAGCGGATCATAGAGGTTGTTATTCAGATCGACGCCCGAGAATTCAAAGGCTTCGTGCGGGTCAATCGACACGATGTCGTCAATGCCATCGGCGACCACCAGCGTATCGGCGGGCGTGGCGGCGAACAATGCAACGGGCGAGGCACAGGCAAGCAGCGTGGCCAGCGCTGCCGAGGTCAGTCTGTTTTTCATGATCATTTTCAAGCTCCCGGTTGGCAGAAATTTTTGTTTCACCTTATCGCAGTTCTTGGACTTGGGAAGGGGGGAATTGATCGCTTGGTCAAAACTCTCGGGCTGTGCCTGTTTTCAGGGCAAGGGAGGTCGTCTGCGGTTACTGTCGCGGCGGATATGACCGCAAGATGCTGTAATAGCTGAATTCTCCATCCTGGGGATTGGTATCGATCCGGTCATGCCCGCGAAACAGACGCGCCGGATCGCCCTCCCAGCCCGGGCCTTGGGATGAGGTGCTGGCCACCCCGGGCCGCTCGACCGCGACGACCTGTCCCGAGCGCAGATAGTCCTGCAACATCTCTAACCGCTCGACCAGCGCCTCTTGTTCGGCGGCATTCAGCAGCCCCCGCGTCTGGCTGCGCAGCGCATCGCCGCCAAGGCCCAGCAAGGCCCGCCGCAGGTCGGCGTCAATGGCGTTGGGTTTGGGCGGCAGGCGAAAGCGCGGGGTGTTGTCGGGTGCGTCGAGGCCATAGGCCACATTGTCCCGACCAAAGGCCAGATCGTTGTCGATCAGCCGCAGGCGCGGAGTGCCGCCGGTCATGTCGATAAAGAGATTGCCCATATGCCGGTCCACCTGCCCGCAAAGCAGGTCGAGCCATTGCGCATTCGACAATTGCCGCCGCAGATCGGGATCGGCAAGGGCGGCATCGCTGACGCCGCGCTCCTCAAAGGCCTGTTCCAGCCGCGGCCCCGTGGCATCCTGTACCTCGGTGACTGGCAGGGCGGCGCGCGTCTGCATCTGACGGTTGCGCCAGTTGATGTAAGAGGCGCGATCCGTGGCGGCCATCCGCGGGTCCAGCGCCTCGGCCAGCGGGGTTGCCGGGCGGGTGCCGTTCTGGCCGCCGTCGATATAGTCGATCAGCCCCTGCGCCTCGTCAATCAGCGCGGTCAGCTCGTCATAGCGTTGCCGGGTGGCGGCATCCGGCGGACCCAGCCGGCGCATCAGCCCGGGGTTGCCGCGGGCCTGTTCCATCAGCAGGCCCATGCCGGCCGTTGCGCCCCGGACTTGCACGATGCGGCTGTCCACCACCAGATCGCCGATCCCCAGCGCCTCGGCCACCCGGCGCGTGGCAACGGCGCGCTGCTCCAGCCGCATGGGAACCCGGCCCGACAGATCGACCCCGGTTTCACCCAGTGAGCCATCGCCCGTCAACGCGGTGACTTCGGGTTTCAGGATGGCATTCGCGGCCCCGCCCGGCACCACGCGCCCGCGCCTGAAATCAAAGCTGAGCAGGCGGGTTTCCGCATTCAGCCCGGCCCCCCCGGCAGGGGCGGCCCCAGGAACGGGCCGGGTGAAATCAGCCAGGGCACGCGGATAGCTGGCGGCAATCGCGCGCAGACCGGCGACCAGCCGCCTGTGATCCTCTGCCGCATCGCGGGCGACTGCGGCGAGGCCCCGGCCCAGCGGGCTGTCGGCCTCGACATCGCGGGCGGCAGCCTCGGCAGCTTGGGTCAGGGCGGCGAGGGCGCCGATCCGCCGGCCCAGTTGTGGCATGTCACCCGCCGCAAAGGCCGCAAGATTCACCTCGCCATTTGCCGGGGCGATGGCATGAACGGCGGCAAGCCCGCCGCGCTCGGCCAACTCGGTCAGGGCGGCGGCAAGGTCGGGGGGCACCTGACCCAGCCGCGCCTCGGTCATCGCCGGCAGGGTTTCATTCACCTGCTCCAGCGCCTGTGCCACATCGCGCCGCCGCCGGGGCCGCCCC